>NZ_JBEZJL010000098.1:0-39327 GCF_040651755.1 Actinomadura sp. NPDC048394
ACCAAAACAACCTCCACTCCCCCCCCCCCCCCCCCCGCAACTCCCCCCGCGCCGCCCCCCCCCGCCCCTCCTCCCCCCCCCCGGGCGCGGGGGCCGCCGGGGCCGCCGCCGTCGCCTCGCTGCTGCCGCCGTCGGTGCACGCCGCGCTTGGGCAGCCGGTGCGGCCGGGCGGGCTGGAGTCCATCGAGCACGTCGTGTTCCTGATGCAGGAGAACCGCGCGTTCGACCACTACTTCGGGACGCTGCGCGGCGTGCGCGGCTTCGGCGACCGCAACGCGATCGAGCTGCGCGACGGGCACCCGGTGCTCGAGCAGCCGGGCCTGCTGCGGCGCGTCAAGCCGTTCCTGGCCCGCGACGCGATCGGGCACGGGCCGTTCACGGACGTCAACTACATCGCGGGCGTCGACCACGGCTGGGACACCGGCCAGAAGGCGCGCGGCGACGGATGGCACGACGGCTGGATCGCGGCCAAGCTCATGCCGACGATGGTCCACTACGACCGCCGGGACCTGCCGTTCCAGTACGAACTGGCCGACACGTTCACCGTCTGCGACGCCTACCACTGCTCGGTGTTCGGCCCCACGAACCCCAACAGGACGTACCACTGGACCGGGACGATCGGCTACGAGCAGAACGGGCACCGTGCGGTCGAGAACGACGCCTACGACGAGGCGAACCACCCCGGGTACGCGCTGACGTCCTACGTGGAGCGGCTGTCGAAGGCGGGCCGGACGTGGAAGGTGTACCAGGAGTGGGACAACTTCACCGACAACCCGCTGGAGTTCCTCACCACGTTCAAGCAGGTCATGCGGAAGGCGCTCGCGCCCGCCGGCGCGTACAAGAGCCTCACCGAGTTCTACGGCGCCGTCGCGAAGGCCGGCGAGAGCGACCGGAAGGTCATGCTCGCGGCCCTGGACAAGGGCGTCGCGGCGCTTCCGGGGCCTGAGCGCGACCTGTTCGAGCGCGCGCTGCGGCGGAGCGACGGCGGCACGCTCGGCGCGGCGTTCCGCGCCGACGTCGAGGCGGGACGGCTGCCCGCGGTGTCCTACATCGTCGCGCCGGCGGCCGAGTCCGAGCATCCCGGGTCCGGCAGCCCGATCCAGGGGGCGGGCATCACCTACCAGGTCCTCGACGCGATCGCCTCGGACCGGCGGACGTGGGAGACCACCGCGCTGTTCCTGCTGTTCGACGAGAACGACGGCTACTTCGACCACGTGCCGCCGCCGCTGCCGCCCGCGGACGCCGCCGACGAGCACTACGACGGCAAGCCGATCGGGCTGGGCTTCCGCGTGCCGATGACGGTCGTCTCGCCGTGGACCGCCGGCGGGTACGTGTGCTCGGAGGTCTTCGACCACACCTCGACGATCCGCTTCCTGGAGCGGTGGCTCGGCGTCCGCGAACCGAACATCAGCGCGTGGCGCAGGACCGTCGCGGGCGACCTGACCTCGGCGTTCGACTTCCGCCGCACCGCCGGTCCGCCGTCCGTCCCGCAGCCGGGGACGCCGCCGAAGTTCTACCTGCGCTGGCCCGCGCTCCCGCCCGTCGTCCAGAAGGACCCCGTGCCGGAGCCGGGGACGCGGCCGGCGCGCCCGCTGCCGTACCGCACCGATGCGTCGGCGCGCCTCGACGGGGGCGCCCTGGTCGTCACCATGACTGAGCGGGGCACGCGCGCCTCGCACCTCGCGCTGTACCCGTACGCGGGCGAGTTCGGCACGCCGCGCCACTATGACGTGGCCGGACGCGCGGTCGAGCGGATCCCGCTGAAGGACGGCCGGTACCGTCTCACGCTGACGGGCCCGAACGGCTTCCGGCGCGAGTTCGCCGGCTCGGCCTCCGGCGCGGCGGCCCAAGCGGACGTGACGTCCCGTGCCGCCGCCGACGCGGGGCGGATCGAGATCACCGTCCGGAACCGCGGCACGCGGCCCCTCACGTTCACGCTGGCCGCCCTTGCCTACGGCAAGGCGACCCGCAAGGCGACGGTGGCCGCGGGCAAGAGCGTGACGGTCTCCTGGGCCACCGAGCACGGCTGGTACGACGTGGAGGTCCGCACGTCCCAGGACGCGGCGTTCCGCCGCCGCCTGATGGGCCACCTGGAGAACGGCCGCCCGTCGGTCTCCGGCTGACCGGGCGGCGCCCGCCGCCCCGCTCGGCGCGAGGCGGGGCGGCGGCTCAGGCCTCCTCGACGAACATCAGCGTGTTGCCCTCGGGGTCGCGGAACCAGAACATCGGCGGGACCGGGCCGCCCATGCGGCTCACCTCGGCGTCGACGTCGGCGCCGGCGTCCTTCAGCCGCGCGTGGCAGGCGTCGATGTCGGCGGTCGCCAGCGCGATGCCGGTGTCCCGGCCGCCCGCCTCGGTGCCCTCGGGCGGCGGGCAGAGCGCGATCGGCGTCTCGGCGCCCTCCGGGGCGACCTCGATCCAGCGGTAGCCGCCGCCGAACGGCTGGTCGGCGCGCTTGTCGAGGCCGAGCGTCCCGCAGTAGAACTCCAGCGCACGGTCCTGGTCCCGCACCGGGATGATCACGTTCGCGACCTTGCGGACGGTTCCGGTGGTGGTCGTGTCGCTCATGGCGGTTCCCCTTCTCGTGTCGGTCGGTCCTTCAGTGAGGCAGACCAGGGGAGCGCCCGGAACTCATCGCATGGCCGGCACCGCATTCCGGTGTGGCGGGAGCGTGCCCGGCCGAGCAGGGCGCCTTGACGGACTACTTGCCGACATGTGCTCACTCTTGTACGTTACTGGCGCATAAGGCGCACAAACGAGCAATTAGGAGCCTCGGTGTCGTTCGTTCTTGAGGAGATCGCGTCGCAGCCGCGCTGCTGGGAGCGCGCCGCCGAGCTGGCGGACGGGGTGGACGGGCTTCCCGCGCGGGGCGAGCGCGTCGCGGTCGTCGGATGCGGCACGTCGCTGTTCATCGCCCAGGCGTACGCGGCGCTGCGGGAGGCGGCCGGGGCGGGGGAGAGCGACGCGTTCCCGGCGTCGGAGTTCCCGCACGGGCGCCGCTACGACCGGGTGGTGGCGATCTGCCGCTCCGGCACGACGACCGAGGTCCTGGACCTGCTGCGCCGGACCGGCCTGCCGACCACGGCGCTGATCGGGGATCCGGACACGCCGATCATGGACCTCGCCGGCGGCCGCGTCGTGCTCGACTTCGCCGACGAGCGCTCCGTCGTGCAGACCCGGTTCGCGACGACCGCGCTCGCGCTGCTGCGCGCGCACCTCGGCCTGCTGCCCGCGGACGTGGTCGAGCAGTGCCGCGCCGCCGTCGAGGCGCCGCTGCCCGAGGGCGCCGTCGAGCGCGCCCAGTTCACCTTCCTCGGCGCGGGCTGGACGAACGGGATCGCCAACGAGGCGGCGCTGAAGGTCCGCGAGGCCGCGGGCGCGTGGACCGAGTCCTACCCGGCGATGGAGTACCGGCACGGCCCGATCAGCGTGACCGACGAGCACAGCCTGACCTGGTTCTTCGGGACGCCGCCGGAGGGCCTGCCCGAGCAGGTCGCCGCCACCGGGGCGCTGGTCGAGGCGGCCGGGACGGACGCGATGGCGGACCTCGTGCGGGCCCAGCGGCTCGCGGTGGCGCTGGCCGAGGCCAAGGGGCTCGACCCGGACAGGCCGCGCAACCTGACCCGCTCGATCATCCTGTCCTGATGATCCTCACGGTCACCCTCAATCCCGCCTGGGACGTGACCTACCGGGTCCCCAGGCTGACGCCGCACGGCTCGCACCGCGTCGCGTCGGTGCTGGAGCGTCCCGGCGGCAAGGGGCTGAACGTGGCCCGCGTCCTGCACGCGCTCGGCGAGGAGACGCTGGCGACGGGCCTGGCGGGCGGCGCCACCGGGGCCCTGGTGACGGGGGCGCTGGACGTCCCGCACGCGTTCGCCGCCATCGCGGGGGAGACGCGGCGGACCGTCACGGTCGTCGACACCGACGCGACGATCTTCAACGAGGCGGGGCCGGACGTCCGCCCGGACGAGTGGGCGGCCTTCCAGGAGTCGTTCGCGACGCTCGCCGGCGGCGCGTCGGTGGCGGTGCTGTCCGGCAGCCTGCCGCCGGGCCTGCCGGAGGGCGCCTACGCCACGCTGACCCGGCTGGCGCGGGACGCGGGCGCCCGGGTGCTGGTGGACGCGGGCGGCCCCGCGCTGCGCGCCGCCGCCGAAGCACGTCCCGACCTGCTCAAACCCAACGAGGCCGAGATGGCGGCGGCGGGCCTGGACCGCGCCGCCCTGGGGGAGTCCGGAGCGCTGGTCGTCTCGCGCGGCGCCGATGGCATGGTCGCCGTCACGCCCGGCGGCTGTTTCGAGGCCGTCCCGCACGAGGTCGTCGCCGGTAACCCGACGGGCGCTGGGGACGCCGCGGCGGCGGCGCTCGCCGTCGCGCTCCGCGACCGGACGCCGTGGCCGCGCGCGCTCGGCGAGGCCGTCGCGCTGTCGGCCGCCGCGGTCGCCGCGCCCGCCGCAGGCGAGTTCGACCCCGACGTCCTCCGGCGGCACCGCCGGGCCACGAAGGTGAGGGAGACATCATGCCCCTGGTGAGGACGGCCGAGCTGGTGCGGCCCGGCCACGGCGTCGCCGCGTTCAACGTGATCACGCTGGAGCACGCCGAGGCGATCGTCGCGGCGGCCGAGGAGACCGGCCGCCCGGTCATCTGCCAGATCAGCCAGAACGCGGTCCGCTTCCACGGCGGGCGGCTCGGCCCCATCGCCGCCGCCACCCGCGCGGTCGCGGAGGGCTCGGCGGCGCGCGTCGCGCTGCACCTGGACCACGTGACCGACGAGGACCTGATGCACCAGGCCGCCGGCCACGGGTTCGGCTCGGTGATGTACGACGGGTCCGAGCACGACTACGACGAGAACGTGGCCCGCACCGCCGCGGCCTCCGCCTGGGCCCGCGAGCACGGCCTCTGGCTGGAGGCCGAGCTCGGCGAGGTCGGCGGCAAGGACGGCGCGCACGCCCCCGGCGTCCGCACCGACCCCGCCGAGGCCGCCGCGTTCGTCGCCGCGACCGGCGTCGACGCCCTCGCGGTCGCCGTCGGCAGCTCGCACGCCATGACCGAGCGCACCGCCGCGCTCGACCACGAGCTGATCGCGCGGCTGCGCGACGCGGTCCCGGTTCCGCTGGTGCTGCACGGCTCGTCCGGGGTGCCCGACGGCGAGTTGCGCCGCGCGGTCGGTCAGGGAATGACAAAGATCAATATCGGCACGGCCCTCAACATCGCCTTCACCGGGGCGGTCCGCGCGAACCTGGACCGGGGGGTCGACCCCCGCCGCTACCTCGCGCCCGCCCGCGACGCCATGCGGGAGCAGGTCGTGCACCTGCTGGAGGTCATCGCGCCCCGTCCCGCCGAGAGCATTGGACGACTTGCATGCTGAACATCGCCTTCGTCGGCGCCGGCTCGGTCGAGTTCACCCGCCAGCTGCTCCGCGACATCTTCTCCTACCCCGAGCTCGGCGGCGTCCGGCTCGCGCTGCACGACATCGACCCCGAGCGGCTGGAGGTCGCGGAGGGCCTGGCCAAGCTGACCGCGAAGGAGCATGGCGCCGCGCCCGTCATCACCGCGTCGCTCGACCGCCGCCGCGCGCTGGACGGCGCCGACGTGGTCGTCAACATGGTCGCGGTCGGCGGGCACGCCGCGACGCTGAAGGACTTCGAGGTCGCCGCGGAGTTCGGCGTCCGGCAGACCATCGGCGACACCCTCGGCATCGGCGGGATCTTCCGCGCGCTGCGCACGTTCCCGCTGCTGGAAGGGCTGGCGGCCGACATCCAGGCCGTCTGCCCCGACGCGTGGCTGCTCAACTACACCAACCCGATGGCGATGAACCTGCAGTACCTCGCGACGGTCGCGCCGAAGGTGAAGGCCGCCGGGCTGTGCCACTCGGTGTACTGGACCGTCCGGGACCTGTCGGAGCTGGTCGGCGTCCCGTACGAGGAGGTCGACTACCACTCGGCGGGCGTCAACCACCAGGCATGGGTGCTGAAGTGGGAGCACCGGGGCCGCGACCTGTACCCGGCGCTAGACGCCGCCATCGAAGCCGACCCCGAGCTGCGGCGGCGGGTGCGCGTCGACATGTACCGGCGCTTCGGCCGCTACCCGACCGAGACCAGCGAGCACTCGTCCGAGTACGTCCCCTGGTACCTCAAGGACGAGGCGGAGATCGAGCGGCTGCGCATCCCCGTCGGCGACTACGTGAAGATCAGCGAGGGGAACCTCGCCGAGTACGCGCGGGTCCGCGACTGCCTGGCCCGCGGCGAGTACCCCGCGCCCCGCGAGGACGAGGACGCCACCGAGTACGCGCCGCAGGTGATCCACAGCCTCGCCACCGGCGAGCGCCGCACCATCCAGGTGACCACCGCCAACACCGGCCTGATCACCAACCTCCCGATGGGCGCGGGCGTCGAGGTACCGGCGACGCTCGACCGCATGGGCGTGCACCCGCACCACGTCGGCGCGCTTCCGCCGCAGCTCGCGGCGCTGAACCGCGGTTTCCTGAACGTGGTGGAGCTGACCGTCGCCGCCGCCGTCGAGGGCGACCCGGCGCACGTCCGGCACGCCGCGATGTGCGACCCGGCGACCGCCGCGGCGCTGCCCGTCGAGCGCATCGCCGAGCTGTGCGACGCGCTCACGGCCGCGCACGGCGACGCACTGCCCGCCGCGCTCCGGAGGAACTGATGCTGGACCTGCTGGTCGTCGGGGACGCCAACCCGGACGTCCTCGTGCACGGTGCCCCCGACGTCCCGCCCTACGGGCAGGCGGAGACGCTGGTCGGGGGCGGCGTGCTCGCGCTCGGCGGGTCCGCGGCGATCGCCGCGCACGGCGCCGCCCGGCTCGGCCTGGCCACCGCGTTCGCGGGGCTGGTCGGCCGGGACGCCGCCGGCGACTTCGTCCTCGACGCGCTGAGCGGCGCCGGCGTCGACGTGTCCCGGGTCGTCCGGCACGACGCGCTGCCGACCGCGCTCACCGTGTGCCTCAACCGGCCCGGCGGCGACCGGGCGATCCTCACCGCGTCCGGGTGCCTGGCGGAGTTCGGGCCCGAGCACGTCCCGGACGTCGCGGCCCGGCACGTGCACGCCGCGTCCTACTTCCTCCAGCCGCGGCTCGCCAAGGCGCTGCCGGCGCTGCTGCGCGGGCACCGGGCGTCCGGCGCGACGACCTCGCTGGACACCAACGACGACCCGTCCGGGCGCTGGGAGCTCGCGCCGGGACTGCTCGCCGAGTGCACGTTCCTGCTGCCCAACGAGGCAGAGGCGCTCGCGCTGAGCGGTCGTGACGCGCTCCCCGAGGCGCTGGACGCGCTGGCGGGGGCGGGCTGCGTCCCGGTCGTCAAGCGCGGGGGCCAGGGCGCCGACGCGCTGCGGGACGGGAAGGCCGTGCACGCGGACGCGCCGCGCGCCGATCCCGTCGACACCGTCGGCGCGGGTGACAGCTTCGACGCCGGCTTCCTCGCGGGCTGGCTCGACCGCGGCGACCTCGCCCACGCGCTCGCGCTGGGCACGGTGTGCGGGGCGCTGTCCACGCGCGCCGTTGGCGGCACGGCGGGTCAGCCGACGCTCGCCGAAGCACTCGCGCACATTGCCTGATTATTTCCGGCTGAAACAGCTACGTTCGCGCATCCTCAGTACTCTATGATGATCGGATGCGCCAGCAGGATCGTCTTCCCCTCATCCTCGAACGGCTCGCCGAGCACGGCTCGGTGAGCGTGGTCGACCTGTCGGCCGAGCTGCAGGCCTCGCCCGCCTCGATCCGCCGCGACCTGCAGGTGCTCGAGGAGCAGCAGCTCCTCAAGCGCACGCACGGCGGCGCGATGGCGGCCGAGGTCATCTACGAGCTGCCGATGCGCTACCGCGGCGGCCGCAGCCAGGAGGAGAAGCGCCGCATCGCGCAGGCCGCGGTCCGGCTGGTCGACGGCTCGGTGCACTCGGTCGGCTTCAACGGCGGCACCACCATCACCGAGCTCGCCCGGCTGCTGTCCACCGGCCGCGCGCTCAAGGTCGTCACCAACGCCCTCAACATCGCCGCCGACCTGTCCGTGCGGCCCGCGATCGACCTGGTCGTCACCGGCGGCGGCGTCCGCCCCGAGTCCTACGAGCTGGTGGGGCCGATCGCCGACCGCACCCTCGCCGACATCAGCCTCGACCTGGTCTTCCTCGGCGTGGACGGGATCGACGCCGAGGCCGGCATCAGCACCCACGACGAGATCGAGGCCCGCACCGACCACTGCCTGATGCGGGCCACCCGCCGGGTCGTGGTGCTCGCCGACGGGTCCAAGATCGGGCACCGCGCGTTCTCCCGGATCGCCCCGATCGGCGAGGTCGACATGCTGATCACCGACGCCGGCGCCGACCGCGCCGAGCTCGACCGGATCCAGGCGGCGGGCGTCGAGGTGACCGTGGCCTGAGGCCCCGGCCACCTCGACGCCCGAGCCGGGGGGCTACTTCAGGCCCGCGGTCGCCACCGACCGCACGAAGAACCGCTGCGCGACGAAGAACAGCACGAACACCGGCAGCTGGCTGATCACCGTGCCGGCCATGAGCCGCGGCCAGTTCGTGGTGTGCGAGCCCTGGAACGTCTGCAGGCCCAGCTGGACGGTCATGTGCTCCGGGCTCTGCACCGCGATCAGCGGCCACAGGAAGTCGTTCCACGTCTGCAGGAACGTCAGCACCGCGAGCGTCGCCAGCGTCGGGCGCATCAGCGGCAGCATCACCTGGAACAGGATCCGCAGCCTGTTCGCGCCGTCGATCCGCGCGGCCTCCTCCAGCTCCCGGGGGACCGTCATGAAGAACTGCCGCAGCAGGAAGATCCCGAACGCGGTCGCCAGGTTCGGCACGATCAGCGCGCCGAGCGTGTCGGTGAGCCCGAGCGTCCGCACCATGATCAGCATCGGCAGCATGACGATCTGGAACGGCACCATCAGCGTCGCCAGCACCGCCACGAACAGCGCCCTGCTGCCGAGGAACCGGATCCGGGCGAACGCGTAGCCCGCCAGCGAGCAGAACACCAGGTTCCCGGCCACGCAGCTGACCGACACGATCGCGCTGTTGCCGAGCCAGTGCCCGAGCGGCGCGTCGTGCAGCGCGTCGGTGTAGTTGTGCCACTCGATCCCCGACGGCAGGCCGGGCGGGAACCGGCGGGTCTCCGCCTCGGTGGAGATCGACAGCAGCACCATCCAGAGCAGCGGCGTCACCATCACCAGCGCGATCGGCAGCAGGATCAGGTGCAGCGGGCTCGGCCGCCGGAACCGGAGCCGGCGCGCGGCCGGCGCGTTCATCGTCGTCATGCTCATCGGCCCTCGTAGAAGGAGGTGCGGCGGGTGATCGCGAGCTGCACGACCGTCACCAGCAGGATCACCAGGAACAGCACGCAGCCGACCGCGGCCGCGTAGCCGCCGTCGAAGTCCACGAACGCCTTGTTGTACAGGTGGTAGACGATGACGGTGGTGGCGCGCAGCGGCCCGCCCTTCGTCGTCACGTACACCTCGTCGAACAGCTGCAGCGAGTTGATCGTCAGCCAGACGACCAGGAAGCCGGACGCGGGCGCCAGCAGCGGCAGCTCGACGTGCCGGAACGCCTTCAGCCGGCCGCAGCCGTCCAGTGCCGCCGCCTCCATCAGGTCCTTCGGGACGCTCTGCAGCGCCGACAGGTAGATGATGACGGCGAAGCCCAGCCACCCCCACGCCGTCATCGCCACCAGCGCGAACAGCGCCTGGTTCGGGTCCTGGAAGAAGCCCTGCTTGGGCAGGCCCGCCTTGGACAGCGCGGCGTTGACCGGGCCGAACTGCGGGTTCAGCAGCCAGTTGAAGATGATGCCGGTCGCGACCGTGGAGGTCACCAGCGGGACGAACACCGCCATCCGGTACAGCGTGATCCCGCGGATCCTCTGGTTGAGCAGCACCGCGATGGGCAGCGCGAGCACCATCGTCAGCGGCACGAACAGCACCGTGTAGATCGCCGACCGCCTCGCGGCGTCCCACATCAGCGGGTCCTTGACCAGCTCGGCGTACTTGGCGCCGCCCGCGAACGTGCCGGGGGAGGTCAGGTCGGTGTCCTGGAACGACAGCCAGAACGACCACAGCACCGGCAGCATGCCGAAGATCCCGATCAGCAGGATGGCCGGGGACACGAACCCCCAGCCCGCCAGGTGCTCGCCGAGGCGCCGCCGCGACCGGCGCGGCCGCCGGTCCTTCGCGGCGGGCGCGGTCAGCGCGGTGGACGCCATCAGGAGCCCGCCAGGACGTCGTCGACCTGCTTCGCGGCGTCGGCGAGCGCGGCCTGCGGCTGCTTCTTGCCGAGCAGCACCGCCTGCACCGCCTGGCCGAGCACCTGCGAGATCTGCGGGTACTGCTTGATGTTCGGCCGCGCCTTGGTGACGTTCTTGCTGAGGTTGTCGATGAACACCTTGTTGCCGGGGTACTTGGCCAGGTAGTCCTTGTAGCCCGGCAGCTTCTCCTCGGACGCGCGCAGCGGCAGGTCACCGGTCTGCGTGGCGTACCGCAGGTGGACCTGCGGCGAGGTCAGCCACTTCAGGAACGCCCACGCGGTCTTCTGGGCCTTCTTGTCGAAGAGCATGTAGTAGTCGGGGCCGGAGATCGTCGCGTGCGTGGCCTTGCCGGGCAGGTACTGGACGCCGTACGAGACGTCCTTGTTGATCTGCCCGAGGTCCCACGGGCCGGTCCACAGCATGCCGACGCGGCCGGAGTTGAACAGGTTGAGGTACTGCTGGTCGCCGGTGTCGAGGTAGACCGACTTGTCGGTGACGGCCATGTCGTGCAGCAGCTGCATGGCCTGCTGCCCTGCCGGCGAGTTGAACGCGGCCTTCTTGTTCGCGGAGTCGAGCAGGTCGCCGCCGGCCTGCCAGAGGAGGGCGAGGAAGCGCCAGACCGTGTCCTCGGTCCCGTCGTTGACGTACGCCCAGCCGTACTTGTTGTCCCCCGACAGCTTCTTCGCCGCGTTCCTGAAGTCGTCCCAGGTCCAGTCCGGCGTCGGGTACTTGAGGCCGGCGGCGTCGAACATCTTCTTGTTGTAGACGAGGCCGAGGTTGTCGACCAGCGCGGGGATCCCGTAGATCTTGTCGCCCACGGTGGCCCCCTGGCGGGCGGCCGGGTAGAAGTCGTTCCAGTCGACGTCCGGGCTGCCCTTGACCAGCGAGGTGAGATCCTGGGTCTGGTGGCGCCCGGTCAGCGCGGTGATCGACGAGCCGTACTGGTAGGCGACCGACGGCGCCTTGCCGGACACGAAGGACGCGAGGGTCTTCTGCAGGGTGTTGTCGTTGTTGCTGAAGACCGGCTCGACCTTCTGGTCGGGATGGGCGCCGTTCCACTCGCCGACGAGCTTGGTGATCGTCTCGGCCTGGACGTCGGTGTACCCGTGCCAGAAAGTGATCTTCTTCGCGTCGCCGCCGCCGCCCGAGCCGCAGGCCGAGGAGAGGCCGGCCACCAAGGCGACCCCGGTGACCAGCGCGGTGATCCGGCGACCGCTCGGCTGCCTCATGATCGCCTCCAGATGCTCGTGCTCGATTGTGCAGGATGCGCGGCACTTTAGAACACAATCGCTCATGGAGCAAGGGTTCTCGCCACTTCTTCGTGGGTTGCTGGTCGGTAACGCCGACAATCGATCACAATGTTGCATCGAGGATGCGTGATCCTGCTTGTCGAGGACGCGTTTTGCATCCCGCAGGGCGGATAGGGAGCGGACGAGCGACGTCGTGCGGTCGCGGGACGTGACCGTTCTCTTGGGCCTTGGGGAGGCAGTGATGAGCATGCCGCACAGGATGGTGCGCCGGTTGGAGCAGGCGGAGGTGCTGGACAAGGTCGCCGGACCGCTGAGCTCCGCGGTCCAGCGGGTGGTACGGCCGCGGATCGTCCGCAACCTGCTCAGCGGGACCTACCTGGGCCATCCGCTGCACCCGCCGCTCACCGACGTGGCGGTCGGCGCCTGGAGCATGTCCACGCTGCTGGACGCCGCCGGGGGACCCGACGCCGAGACCGCCGCCGACCTGCTGGCGATCACGGGCGTGGCCGCGGCCGTGCCGACCGCCCTGTCCGGGCTGAACGACTGGGCCGACACCCTCGGGGCCGAACGGCGGGTGGGCATGGTCCACGCCGCGGCCAACACCCTGGCGCTGGGCCTGTACGGGTCGTCCATCGCCATGCGGGCCCGCGGCGACCGCCGCGCCGGCAAGGCCCTCGGACTCGCGGGGTTCGCGGTGCTCGGGTTCAGCGCCTACCTCGGGGGCCACCTGTCCTTCGTGAGGGGCGTCAACGTCAACCGCACCGCCTGGCAGGAGGGTCCGCAGGACTGGACGCCGGTCCTCGGCGAGGACGAGCTTCCCGACAGCGAGCACCGGTCGGTGGAGGCGGACGGCGTGCGGATCATGCTCTACCGGGCGGACCGGGAGATCTACGCGCTGGCCGCCACGTGCACCCACATGGGCGGGCCGCTGGACGAGGGCACGATCGCGGACGGCTGCGTCACGTGCCCGTGGCACGACAGCACCTTCCGGCTCTCCGACGGCGGCATCGTGCGCGGCCCCGCCAGCACGCCGGAGCCCCGCTTCGAGGCGCGGGTCCGGGACGGGCGCATCGAGGTCCGCGTGCCGCCGGCGGGCGCGCCGGCCCGCAAGGGCGAGGGCGCGCACGCCGGTCCGACCGAGCGGATGGGCCGGGCGGCCCGCCGCCGGATGGCGCGGGTCTCCTGACGTCCCGTCCCGTGCCCGCGGGCTAGCCGAGGACGGCCGGCTTCAGCTCCTCCTCGCACCACTGGCGGAAGGTGGTGGGCGAGGAGGTCTCGGGGGTGCGCGGCTCGGCGTCGTCGAGGCCGTTCTCCTTGGCCACCATCATCTCGGCCAGCCCCTGCGCGTTCGCCTCGGACACCCCGCGCGCGAGCATGCTCTGCTTGAACGCCTCGACGGAGACCCGCTGGTAGCGGACGGGCCGCCCGAGCACCTCGGACATGATCCGCGCCATGTCGTCGTTCGACAGGTCCTCCGGGCCGAGCACCGGGACGTCGCCGCGCCCCGTCCACTCCGGGTCGAGCAGCAGCCGCACGGCGGCGTCGGCGATGTCGCGGCAGGCGCAGGTCGGCAGCTTGCGGTCCGCGGGGAGCGCCGAGAAGAACACGCCGTCGTTCTTGATGCTCTCGGCCTGGCCGAGCATGTTGTCCATGAAGGTCGGCAGCGTCAGTGCCCGGAAGTGCACGCCGGTGCCCGCGATCAGGTCGTCCATCGCCAGCGTGGCCGTCACGTGGCCGGCGTCGGGCAGCACTCCGCGGCCGAGGGCCGAGACGGCGACGACCCGCTGGACGCCCTGGCTCTTGAACGCCTCGCAGGCCGGCTCCGCGAAGCGGGAGTAGATGTCGTCGAGGCTCGCGGCCCGGTGGTCCGGCGGCGCGAGCCAGAAGACGGCGTCGGCGCCGGCGAACGCCTTGGCCACGACGTCGGGGTCGCCGTGCGAGCCCTCGACGACCTCGGCGCGCTCGCGGACCTCGGCGGGCAGCCGGGACGCGTCGCGGACGATCAGGCGGGCCGGTGCCCCGGCGGCGAGCACGCCGTCGACGACCCGCCGGCCGATCCTGCCGGTGGGCGTGGTGATGACGATCATTGGAGTCTCCGAATGCGGTGGGAGGGCGGCGCCGGAACGGCGCCGGTACCGCTCAGTCAAGTCGCGGCCGCCGGGAAGCTGAAGGATCGATCGGGTCCGCATTGATACCCTGGGGATATGAATGACCTGGAGTCGCGGCAGCTCAGGTACTTCGTGGCCGTCGCCGAGGAGCTGAACTTCGGGCGGGCCGCCGAGCGGCTGGGGATGGCGCAGCCGCCGCTGTCGCGGGCGATCCGCGAGCTGGAACGCGGCCTCGGCGTGCGGCTGTTCGAGCGCACCACCCGCCAGGTCGGGCTGACGCCGGCCGGCGAGGTGCTGCTGCGGGACGCGCGGACCGCGCTGGAGGCGATCACCGCCGCCGCCCGGCGGGCCGCGCACGCCGGGCGTCCCGCGCCGGAGCTGCGGCTCGCGCTCAAGGCCGACTTCGACGCCGGGCTGCTGCCGCAGTTCCTCGCCGCCTACCGGCGCGAGCCGGAGGCGATCCCGGTGGAGCTGGTGCTCGGCGGCCGCGGCGACCAGGAGGCGGCGCTGCGCGACGGCCGCGCCGACGTCGCCGTCCTCCCCGAGCTGACCGACGGCCGCGGCCTGGACGCCGAGCCGCTGCTGACCGAGCCCCGGCTGGTCGCCCTCGCCGCGTCCGACCCCCTCGCCGCCCGCTCCTCGCTGTCCCTGGCCGACTTCGCCGGCCGGGTGCTGCCCGACGGCAGGCCCGCGGAGCTCGGCGGCCCGCCGCCCGGCCCGGACGGCGGCGGGATCGGCGCGCCGGGGCGGCCCGCGGCGGGCGGGCCGTTCGCCGGGAGCCGGCGCCCCGTCCGCGACCTGACGGAGCTGTTCAGCCTGGTGGAGCTCGGCGGCGTCATCTGGTTCGTGCCGGTGTCGATCGCGCGGCGGCACGCGCGTCCCGGCATCGCCTACCGGCCCGTCCGCGACCTGGCCCCGGCGGAGTTCTGCGTCGTCTGGCCGCAGGACTGCCGCTCGCCGGCCGTCGCCGCGTTCGTCCGGGCGGCCACCGCCGTCGCGGCCGCCGCGCAGCCCGTGATCGACGCGCAGCCGCTCGACGTCGCGCGCCCGGTGGGCCCGGCGTGGCCGGCGGAGGCCGGTCAGCGGGCGGACGCCGCGGGGGCCGCGCCCCCGTCGCGGCCGGGCAGCAGCGCGACGAACCCGGTGACGGTGCGCAGGTAGCGCCGCAGGTCCTCCGGGTCGTCGGCGTCGACGCCGGCGCTGTTGACGAAGACCAGCGACAGCACGATGCGGGTCAGCACGTCGATGAGGGCCGGCACGTCGACCGGCGGCAGCTCGCCCCGGTCGATCTTCTCCTGGACGACCGGGGCCGCGAGGGCGGTGACCCGCGCGACGGTGATGTCGGCGCGGACCGTGAACCAGGGCAGCACCATGTCGGGGACGTCCCGGACGGCCGCCGACAGCAGCGGGTGCGCGCGGGCCCGGCCGATGAGGAAGGCGAGCAGGTCGGCCACGTAGCCGGCGTCCCAGCGCGCGGCGTCGATGATCGGCACGGCCTCGGCGAGGTAGGCGGTGAGCTCCCGCTCGATCAGCGCTTCCTTGATCTCGTCGAGGGTGCCGCCGTACTTGTACAGCGTCGGCCGCGACACCCCGGCCCGGCGCGCGATCGCCGACAGCATGCGGTTGGAGGTGAACCCGCCCTCGGTCAGGCACGCGGCGGCGGCGTCGAGGATGCGGGCGTGGATGTCCCCGTCCTGCCTCGGCATGGGCCCGATTCTATGGCCGGGCCCACACCGTGCGCCCATTGACCCGGTAAGCGACCACTGTTTACAGTTCCTATAGGAAGTGTAAACGATCTAGGAGGTCTCCGATGGCACAGGTGACCGAGTACCGCGAGTTCCTGCGGACCCTCTCCAACGGGTCCGTCCACCGCCGGTTCGACCCGTACCTGGACATCGACTGGGACTCCCCGGACTTCGCCATCGACGCCTCCGACCCGCGGTGGATCCTGCCCGACTGCGACCCGCTCGGCGCGCACCCCTGGTACCAGGCGCAGCCGGACGAGAAGAAGATCGCGATCGGGCTCTGGCGCACCGCCAACATGCAGAAGGTCGGGCTGAGCTTCGAGAGCGTGCTCATCCGCGGGATGATGCAGTACGCGATGAAGCTGCCGAACGGCTCCCCGGAGTTCCGGTACTGCCTCCACGAGATGTCGGAGGAGTGCAACCACATCCAGATGTTCCAGGAGCTGGTCAACCGCACCGGCGTCGACGTGCCCGGCATGAAGGCCCCCTACCGGGCGACGTCCTCGCTCTGGCACCTCGCCGCCTACGCGCCGGTCATCTTCTTCATCGGCATCCTGGCGGGCGAGGAGCCCATCGACCACTTCCAGAAGGACGTCATCCGGGACGGCGCCGCGCGGCCGCCCGCGCTGCTGCGCACCATGGAGATCCACATCGCCGAGGAGGCGCGGCACATCTCGTTCGCGCACCGCTTCCTCAACGAGCGCGTGGCCCGGCAGACCAAGGTCGGCAAGGGCGTCACCTCGGTCGCCTACCCGCTGATCATGCGCTGGCTCGCCGGCGCGATCATGACGCCGCCGCGGCAGTTCGCCAAGGAGTTCGACATCCCCCGCAAGGTGATGCGCGAGGCGTTCTGGCAGCGCGAGGAGTCCAAGGCGATCCTGCGCGGCTACTTCGGCGACGTGCGGATGCTCGCCGAGGAGCTCGGCCTGATGAACCCCGCCGCCCGGAAGGTCTGGAAGGCCTGCGGCATCGACGGCAAGCCGTCCCGGTACCGCGGCGAGCCGCACCGCCAGGCGCACGCCGCCTGAGCCGCGCCGCCCGAACCGTTAAGGAACACCCCCGCCATGCCCCACGTGGTCACGCAGTCCTGCTGCGGCGACGCGTCCTGCGTCTACGCCTGCCCGGTGAACTGCATCCATCCCACCCCGGACGAGCCGGACTTCCTCACGTCCGACATGCTCTACATCGACCCGGTCGCCTGCGTCGACTGCGGCGCCTGCGTGACCGCGTGCCCGGTCGACGCGATCGTCCCGCACGACCGGCTGCCGGAGTCGCAGGAGCCGTTCGTGCCGATCAACGCGGCGTTCTATCGGGACGGGCGGGTCCGGCCGCTGCTGGCGCCGCACGCCCCGCCGCTGACCGTGCCCGCGGGCCGCGAGCCGCTCGACGTGGCGATCGTCGGGACGGGCCCGGCCGCGATGTACGCGGCGGACGAGCTGCTCACCGTCCCCGGCGCGCGCGTCACGATGTACGAGCGGCTGTCCACCCCGTACGGGCTGGCGCGCACCGGCGTCGCGCCCGACCACGTGAAGACCCGCCAGGTCGGCGACCTGTTCGACCGGATCGCGGCGCAGGACGGGATCAGGATCGTCTACGGCACGCAGGTCGGCCGCGACGTGACGCACGACGAGCTCCTCGGCCGGCACCACGCGGTGGTCTACGCGGTCGGGGCGTCCGCCGACCGGCGCCTCGACGTCCCCGGCAGCGACCTGCCCGGCACCGCGACCGCCACCGAGTTCGTCGCCTGGTACAACGGCCACCCCGACTACGCCGAGCGGCACTTCGACCTGTCGCACGAGCGGGCCGTCATCGTCGGCAACGGCAACGTCGCGCTCGACGTCGCCCGCATCCTGACCGCCGACCCCGAGCGCCTCGCCGGCACGAGCATCGCCCCCTACGCTTTGGACGCTCTGCGGGGCAGCCGCGTCCAGGAGGTCGTCATCGTCGCCCGCCGCGGCGTCGCCCACTCGGCCTTCACGCTCCCGGAACTGGTCGGGCTCATGCAGGTGCCGGGCGTCGACCTGGTGCTCGACTCCGCCGACCTGGACGTCGACACCGGCGCCCTCGGCCATGCCGCCGCGCAGAAGATCGAGCTGCTCCGCGAGCTGGCGGAACGTCCCGCGACGGGGAACGGGAAGCGGATCGTCCTGCGGTACCTGGCGTCGCCGGTCGCCATCGCCGGCGACGAGCGCGTCCAAGGCGTCGAGCTCGTCCGCAACGCCTACGTCCCCGGTTCGGGCGACCGGGTCGAGCCGACGGGCGAGCGCGAGACGCTCGACGCCGGCCTGGTGCTCAGCTCGATCGGCTACCGCGGGACCGCCGTCCCCGGCGTCCCGTTCGACGAGGCCCGCGCGGTCATCCCCAACAGCGGCGGCCGCGTCCTCACCGAGCCGGGCGGCGCCGTCCTGCCCGGCGTCTACGCCACCGGCTGGATCAAGCGCGGCCCGACCGGCTTCATCGGGACCAACAAGCAGGACGCCATGGAGACCGTCCGCCACCTCGTGGAGGACTACGCGCAGGGCCGCCTGCGCGCGCCCCGCGCGAGCCTCGTCTGACCCGTCGGCTCACGCGGCTGATCGTCAGCTCACGCGGTTGATCGTCAGCTCACGCGGTGCCGGATGCGCCAGAGCCCGAACCCCGTGAGGACCCCGGCGAGCAGGAGATAGGCGGCGGTCTCCAGCCCCTGGAACGCCCAGTAGCGGCTTTTCGGCTGGTAGGCGACGTCGACGTGCAGGTTCAGCCGGGCGAGGCAGACGGCGGTGTCGCCGAACTTCCCGTCCGCGCCGGTCCGCTGCGGGCTGTTGAGGCACTCGTCGAACTTCGCGCCGCTCAGCGTCCGGCCGTCCGCCGTGCGGAACGGGCTGATGCCGCTCACCCACGCGCCGGGGGAGCCGGGGACCGCGAGCCCGTGGATCACGGCGCCGCCGGTGATGCTCCCCATGTTCTGCGCCCCGTTGATGGCCTGGGCGGTCATCGGCAGGGTGGTCCTCTCCGGCGGGATGAGATGGGGCCGCACCAGGTTCGGGAAGGCGAACTGGAGCACGATGAACGCGACGCCGGTGACGGCCATCGCGGGCAGCGTCCGGCGCAGCAGGAGCCCGACGACGGTGCCCAGCGCGAACGCCAGCACCGCGTAGCCGACCGGCGCGATGTCGCGGGCGCCGAACATGATCCTGGAGAAGCGGTCCCCGGTCGTCTCGTCGAACGGGCGGGCCGCCCAGGTGAGCAGCGCGGACGCGGCTCCGGTGAGCGCCGCGCCGGCCAGCGCCACGAACGCGAGCTTGACGGCGAGCCAGCGGCGCCGGGTGACGCTCTGGTTCCACACGAGCCGGTGCGTGCCGGTCTCCAGCTCCCGCGCGATCAGCGGCGCGCCCCAGAACGTCCCGATGACGATGGGGATCAGCTGGAGCCCGGCGGCGAGGAACAGCAGCGTGCTCTCGTGGTCGCTGCGGAACTGCGCGAGGGCGGACGGGCAGTCGGCGGGCCTGCTCGCGCAGCGGGCCCGGTACGCGTCGTGCGCGTCCCGGATGTCCATGCCGAGGTACACCAGGTAGGCGGCGATCAGGACGAGCGCGATCGCGGCGACGAGCGTCTGGACGCGGAACTGCCGCCAGGTCAGCCAGATCATCGCGTCCCCTCCCCGGTGGTGCCGGACGCCCGGGTCATGTAGGCGAGCACGATGTCCTCCAGCGAGACCGGCTCGACCTTGAACGGCGCCGGCGGGACGGCGTCGCCGCGCACCACGGCGGTGTCGTGCTCGCCCGCGCTCTCGGACCAGATGACCTCGATCCCGGCGGGCGGCCGGGCGAGCGCGCCGCGCGGCGCGACGAGGCGGCGGTGCGCGGCGAGGACGTCCCGGACGTCCCCGGCGAGCTGCACGCGGGACGCGCACAGCACGACCAGGTGGTCGCAGACGCGCTCGATGTCGCCGAGCAGGTGCGACGACAGGACGGCGGCGGCGCCCAGCTCGGCGACGAACTCCAGCAGGTTCCGCAGGAAGCCGGTGCGCGCCAGCGGGTCCAGCGCGGCGGCGGGCTCGTCGAAGATGAGCAGGTCGGGGCGCTTGGCGGCGGCGATCGTCAGGGCGAGCTGGGCGCGCTGCCCACCGGACAGCCCGCCGGCCTTCTGGTCCGGGTTCAGCCCGGCCTGCGCGACGCGCCGCTCGGCGAGCGCGCCGTCCCATCCCGGGTTCAGCTTCGCGCCCATCCGCAGGTGGTCGGCGACGGTGAACGACCCGTAGACGGGCGTGTCCTGCGCGACGAAACCGACGCGCGCCAGGTGCGACGGCCCGGCCGCCGGGGCGGAGCCCAGCACGCGCAGCGTGCCCGACGTCGGCTCGATCAGGCCGCACGCGAGGTGCAGCAGCGTGGACTTCCCGGCGCCGTTCGGTCCGACGAGGCCGATGACGCGTCCCGCCGGGACGGTCAGATCGACACCGCTGAGCGCCGTGCGGCGTCCGTACCTCTTCGTCAGGCCCTCGGCGTGCAGCACCGGGGGCGGTTGCTTGTTCGGCATGCCGATCATCCTCGGAGCCCGGCGCCCGCCCGCTCATCGGCCCGCAGCACCGTTCGCCCGGCCGGCGACCGTACTTTCGGCCGGTTCGCCCTCGCGGGCGGGACGGCCGGTCAGCCACCGTCGACGATGCGGTTCTCCCACGCCCACGCGGCGATCTCGATCCGGTTGCGGAACCCGAGCCTGCTCTGGATGCCGGCCACGTGGCCCTTCACCGTGCTGAGCGAGATGAACAGCTCGGCGGCGATCTCCTGGTTGGTGCGGCCCCGCGCGACGGCCCGCACGACCTCCAACTGCCGGTCGGACAGCGGGACATCCGCCGCGCGCGCCCCCGGCCCGCCGCCCGCCGCCAGATGCCGCAGCAGCCGCAGCGTGACCGACGGCGACACGAGCGCCTCCCCGTTGGCGGCGGCGCGGACGGCCTCGACGAGCAGCGCGGGACCGGCGTCCTTGAGCACGAACCCGACCGCGCCGCCGCGCAGCGCCCCGTACACGTACTCGTCCAGGTCGAACGTGGTGACCACGACGACCCGCAGCGGGTCGCGCACGCCGGGCCCGGCCAGCGCGCGGGTGACCTCGATGCCGTCGAGGCGCGGCATCCGGATGTCGACCAGGCACACGTCCGGGCGCAGCCGCCGCGCCGCCTCCACCGCCTCGGCGCCGTCCGCGACCTCGCCGACCACGGTGATGTCGGGCTGGTCCTCCAGGATGAGCCGCAGGCCGCTGCGGATCATCGTCTGGTCGTCGGCGATCAGCACGCTGATGGTCATCGGGACTCCCGGAGGGGCAGGACCGCGCGCACGGACCAGCCGCCGCCCGGCCGGGGACCGGCGTCCAGGACGCCGCCGAGCGTCTCGACGCGTTCGCGCATGCCGACCAGGCCGTACCCGGCGCGGTGGTGCGTCCGGGCGGGACTCGGCGGGGCGTCGTCGTCGACCCGCACGGTGACGCCGTCCGCCTCCTCTGCGACGGTGACGGCGACCGACCGGGCCTGGGGCGCGTGCCGCCGGACGTTCGTCAGCGCCTCCCGGACGATCCGGTACACCGTGCTGGTCACCTCCGGCGGCCAGTCCTCGCCGCCGGACGCCTGGAGCGTCGCCCGCGGCCCGCGCGCGCTGAACCGCTCGACCAGCTCGTCGAGCCGCTCCGGCCCGGGGGAGGCGGGCGCGGCGTCGGCGGTGTCGCGCAGCAGGCCGACGACGCGGCGCATGGCGGCGAGGGCCTCGGTGCCGGCGGTCTCGATCCCGGCGAGCGGCTCCGCCGCGTTCGCCGGGTCCTTGCGCGCGACGATCTGGGCGGCCTGGGCCTGGATCACCATCCCCGTGATGTGGTGGGCGACGATGTCGTGCAGTTCGCGGGCGAGTTCGAGCCGTTCCTCGCGGCGCACCCTATCGGCGGTGTTCGCGGCACGGACGTCGAGCATCCGCAGCCACCGGCCGGCCGCCACCGCCGCCAGCCACGCCCCGGCGTACGACACGGCCACCGACGACGCACCGCTCGCGCTGATCGGAGGGTCGGCCGCCAGGCGGGCCACGGCCAGGACCAGACCGGCGGCGGCGACGGCGCCGGCCTGCGCGGCGGGCAGGACCCGGACGGCCGTGCCGGTCAGCACCATCAGCCCGAGCACCATGGCCGGGCCGGGCTCGGCGGGCAGCCCGGCCAGGTGCGCCACGGCGATCGTGGCCGCGGCGACGGCCAGGCCCGTGGCGGCCGTCCACGCCGGATTCCGGCGGCGCGTCAGCGCGAGCCCGCACACGACCGCCGCGGCGGGGCCGCCGAGCCGCCAGCTCGCGAGGCCCCAGCTGTCGGCGAGGGCGGCCGCCTGGACGGCGATGGCCGCAATGAACAGGGCTGCGAGCCCGGTGTCGGAGGCGACCGCGGCCCATCGGCGGGACCCGATCACCGCGGCCGCGCCCCGCCATCGCCGCCGGACCGCGCCGTTCGCCATCGATTCGCTCTTCCCTTCGGGGCCGTCACGGATACGGCCGCCCGGCCGCGTCCCGATGCTTCCGGTCGGGTCGCGTGTTGTCGAATACGCGCAGGCCCCCACCGGTGAGGAGGCCGCCGATCATGATCAGGACGGCCAGGACGGTGACGGCGCCGTGCCCGAGGACCAACGCCGCCGCGACGACCGTGATCCCGCCCGCGCCGATGGCGCCCGCCGCCGGCCCCGGCAACCTGCGGAGCGCGGAGCCCACGAGCACCGCGAGGCCGAGCGCGGTGATGGGCCCCGGCTCCTGCGGCAGGTCGGCGGCCACCGACACGGCGACCGCGACGGCCGAGGCGACCAGCCCTGTGACGGCCGTCCCGGCGGGCCACCGCCCGCGCAGCAGCGCGAGCCCGCACACCGCGACGGCGATGACGAGGTCGAACACCCAGGACGTCCCGCCCCAGCTGTCCATGAGCATGTAGGCGGTGAAGGCGATTCCCAGGACGAACACGATGCCCAGCCCGATGTCGGACAGCACGGCCTCGGCCGTCCGCGGTCGATCCGCTGCGTTCATGCCGATGACGCTAGGGAGCCGCGGCGCCCGGCGAACCGGCCGAAAGTACCGAAGGGACGGTTCCGCGTCATGCTCCCGGCCGGTTCGCCGCCGACCGGAATGAAGTCGGAGGAAAGGGGCATCTGTTGTCGCGGGACAACGGTCCGGGAGCAGACCGGGCCGGTGGCGATGAGGAGTGACGGACATGAGCCTCTTCCAGCGGTTCTCGCGGGCCCGGGCGGGACGCCGGACCAGGGCCGCCGAGCGGCGCCGTACCCCGAGCTTCCGCGAGATGCGCGCGCGGATGCGCACCGAGAAGGCCGAGGCCGACCTCCTCGCGACCGAGGAGCGCATCCACCTGGAGGCTGCCCGCATCCGCCGCGGCCGCTGAGCGGCCTGCTGGGCTCGGGCTTGGCATGCGGTAACGGTGTTAGCGGTGGCGTTCGGCGATCGCCATCGCCCACTCGTAGAACGCCGCGGGATCGCCGACCGTGGCTCGCAGGCCGGCGGCGATGACGGGAGCGCCGGCGGCGGTGAGAAGGTCGAAGAGACCGAGATGGACCCATTCCCAGACCATGGCGTCGAAGTTGTAGGCGAGCATGAGCGGGGCCAGCCGCCGCCGGATTCCGGCGATTTCTCTTTGCGTGAATCCGGCTTTGCGCAACCGGTCGATGGTGGCGCGTTCCTCTTCGGCGTCGATTTTGGTGTCGAGGAACGGTTCGAGCAGGTCGCCCCACGTATCGGGACGGGACACCGAGGCGATGCCGTGGCGGTGGCAGAACGCTTCGAGGTCGGGCTTCCGCTCGCGGGGAATGAACAGGGTTTCGCCGAACACGGTCCGGACCTCGGGTCTGATGGTCTTCCAGTCGGCGTCGCGTATATCGGCGGGCGCGACCATTCCGCTGGGGTGCACCGAAGCGCCGGGAAAGCCGTAGCTCAGGAAACGGATGTGGTCCTCCGCGAAGCGCACCTCCATCCACTCAGCATGGTCTTTCGCCGGAGCGTCCGGTAGGCGGCCGGGCTGTGAGGTTCACCGCTCCTCAGTGGCCGCCGACGGCGGCCGGTAGGGTGCCGGGGACGGCACGCGGGAGGTCTCGGGCGGATGGACGCGGCGCAGGCGATTTCCTTGGTGGTGAATTGGATCCGCTCGCACGGGCTGGACTATCCCACCGAGGGCTTGGAGGCGGACCGCTTCGACGCCGGGTGGAGCGTCTACGCGCCGGTGGAGATCGACGAGAGCGACCCCATGGCCTTCCTGGAGATGCCGGTGGGCAGATCGGTGTTCCTGGTAGGCGACTCCGGACGCATCGAGGAGGTGTCGTCCTCCGTTCCTCCGCCGCAGGCCATTGACCGGTTCGTCGCGCAGGAACGCGCCGGCTCGACCGGTCAGGGAATGGGCTCCGACGACTACATGGCCGATTTCGTGCGGTGGCTCGAACAGGACGGGCCGGACGAGGAGGAGCCGGAGACCGGCGGGATCAAAATCGTCGGCCCGCTGCCCCACGACCCCCTGGCGGGCGACGACATCGACGTGGTCGCCGCCGAGGCATCGATGCTGATCGAGCCGATCGTCCAGGAACTGGCCCTCCTCGGGCCGCCCGAATGGGAATGGCTGTGGGCCGAGTTCGCCTTCACCGTCTCCGCCGAGATCGCCCACCTCCGGTTCTCGTCGTACCTCCGGTCGGTGGTCGTTCCGGTGCCGGAGTCGGTCGCGGCCCTCGTCCGCGACCAGCGGCACGCCGTGGCGATGATGCCCGCCGGGCCATGGTGGAGGCTGCTGCTCACCGTCACCAACCGCGGTGAGACGACCGTGAACTACGACTACGGCGACGGCCCCTTTCCGTACGACCAGTTGCTGGCCCCCGAGCATTACCAGAATGACCTGGAGGCGTATCCCCGCCCGCGCGTCCCGGCCTGGCTCGCCCGGTACATCGAGGGGCCGGGGCAGCGCCGCACCCCCTAGCCGCGCCGCCGTAGGATCCGGCTCATGAGCGCGCGCGGGCATGCCGTCACGATCGTGAACGCGTGCCGGCGGGACGGGCGCGGGGGAAGCCCGACCGCCGTCCTGGACGACCGTCCCATGACCGACGCCGAGCGCCGCGCCGTTCCCGCGCTGATGGGGACCTCGCACGCCGTATTCCTCTCCGAGGCGGACGACGGCCTCGCCGTCACGGTGCGCTTCTTCACGACCGAAGGCGAGTTGCCGGCCTGCGGTCACGGGACGGTCGCCGCCCTGGCGGTCCTCGCGGAACGTGCCGGAGACGACGACCATCACGCGGTCTTGCGCACGCCACGACGGAGCTTCACCGGCCACTGCGTAAGGGGAGCGGACCACTTCACGGCCGCCTTCGATCCCGGACCCGTCGAACTGCGCGAGCCAACCGCACGCGAACGCGACCTCGTCGTCCCCGCGCTGGGCATCGCGCCCGGAGCCGTCGGGCCGGGCCTGTCCGTCGCGTCGGTCGGACGGCCCCGGATGCTCGTCCCCGTCACCACCCGGGCCGCGCTGAGCACCCTCGCGCCCGACCAGGCCGGGCTCCGCGCCGCCTGCGACGAACTCGGCCTCCTCGGCGCCTACGTCCACACCCCGCCGACCGCCGAGGGCCGCCTCGCCGCCCGCCTATTCGCCCCGTCCATCGGCGTCCCCGAGGACATCGCGAACGCCAACAGCACCGCATGCCTCGCCGCGCACCTGGCCGGACAGGGCATCACCGGCATCAGCGTCGACATGGGCGACGCGCTCGGCGCCCCGTCCACCATCACCGCCACCGCTCGGCAGGCCGCGCCGGGGCCGGCGGTTCGCGTCGGCGGCACCGCCACGATTGAACGGACCACCGTCCTGCCGCGGATATGAGCAGTCACCTCGCGCGTGACCGCGACCGCGTGCTGGCGCGGCGCCGACCGCTCGACCGGGTGCGGTGCGGCGACGTCGTGGTCCTGGAACCGTCGCCGGACGGCCGGACCTGGAACGTCAAGCGCGTCGCCGCGATCCCCGGGGGCCCGTCCCGCCGGGCGTCGCGGGGGAGGGTGGGACAATACCGGACGGGTCGCTCGCCGTCCTCGGCGACAACCCCGACAGCGTCGACTCGCGGCAGCGCGGCCTGTACCCGGGCGACCGGCTACTCGGCGTGGTGGTGCGCCGGTTGAACGTCACGCCCGCGCCGCGTCAAGATCCGGCGGCATGGCGGAAAGCACCAACGCCCGGCGGACCTTGATCGCAGAGTGCACAAGACGCGGGCGGGCGGGAGCGGGCCCCTTGCCGGTGAAGATCGCCGGGGTTGGCTTCTGGGCCGGCGAGCGCTGATCATCTCGGCAGCGTGCGCCGGGCGGAACCGCGCAGCCGGCTCGGCCCGGCTCGACGTGAGGAGATTCCCATGGTCCGTGCAGCCGACCGCATCGGCGACCGCCTCCTCGGCAGGCTCCTGCCGAAGACCACCGCCCGCGCTGAGGCCTGCTGGTGGACGTCCACGGGCATCCACTGCTGCATCTACGCCGGCCACACCTACTGCCGCTGACCCGGCGCGGCCCCGGCCGGCCCCCGAGGGACCATCGTTGCCGTATCTCGTCGCGAGCGTCGTCTTCGTCGGCGTCCTCTACGCGTCGACCTGATCCTCACCCTGGCGATCGTCCGCCGCCTCCCCGAGCACGCCGCGCTGCTGGCGGTCGGCGGTGCGGCGGCCCCGTTCACCCCGCCCGGTACGGCGCTTCCCGAGTTCACCGCGGCGAGCCTCGACGGCACCGCCGTGACCCGCGCGTTCTTCACCGAGCCGGCGGTGGTAGGCATGTTCTCCACCACCTGCGCGTCCTGCCGGGAACGGCTCCTCGAGTTCGCCGACCGCGTCCGTCCGCTGTACGCGCGGCGCGTCCTGGTGGTCATCGAAGGAACCGGGACGACGCCGAGCCGTTCGTGACCCTCCTGTCGCCCGTCGCCACCGTCGTCGTCGAACCGGCCCGCGGCCCGCTGAACGCGGCGTTCGGCCACCCCGCGACGCCGAGCTTCTACGTCGTCGGCGAGGGCGCGGTCGTCACGGCGTGATGATGACGCCCAACGGCCTGCCGATACCGGCGGACGCGTCAACCCCGCCGATCGCGCGGAGCGGGCGGGCCGGGCGCCGCGGCGGACCCTGGCCGTCGCTGCGCTGGCGTGGCGGGCGCACCCCGGCGCGACGGCCGGGGCGGTCCTGCTCGCCGTGCTCACCGGGCTCGCGCCGGCCGTGACGGCATGGCTGACGAAGGGCGTCCTGGACGCGCTCACCACCCACCGGAACCACGACGCCCTGCCGGCCCTCGCGGCCGGGCTCGCCGCCTGCGGGCTGTGCGTCGTCGTCCTGCCGCACGCCACGACCTACGCGCAGGCCCAGCCCCGGCGTGCGGTGCGGGCCCTCGTCGCCGCCCGCCTGTTTGGGGCGGTCAACGCGCACGGCGGGCTGCGCCGCCTCGAGGACCCGGCGTTCCAGGACACGCTGCGGCTGGCGCACGAGTCCAGCCAGAACGCCCCGGACCGGCTGATCGTCGGCGCCCTGACCATCGGGCAGGCGGCCATCACCCTGGCCGGGTTCGTCGGCACGCTGCTGGTCGTCAACCCGCTGCTGGTCGCGGTGATCTTCCTGGTGGCGCTGCCCTCGGTCCGCGTCCAGCTGCGACCTGCTCCTGCTGGACGAGCCGAGTTCGGGCCTGGACGCGGACGCCGAGCACGCCGTCCACGCGTCGCTGCGGCGCCACCGCCAGGGCCGGACCAGCGTCCTCATCTCGCACCGGCTCGGTGCGGTCCGCGACGCCGATCTCATATTGGTGCTGGGCGAAGGCAGGATCCTCGAACGCGGCACCCACGACGAACTGATCGCGCTGGACGGCGAGGACGCCCGCATCTTCGCGCTCCAGGCCGACGGCTACGCCCGCAGCTGACGGAAGCGCCCCCGGTAGGCGAAGCCTTCGGCGACCCGGCCCAGCCCCGCGATCCGCGGCCTCCGCCGGCGCGCGAGCGACGCCAGGCAGTACAGCCGCAGGACGAGCGGCAGGAGCAGGAACGCCACCACGAACCCGTTCAGGCCGGGATCGTCCTGCGGAACGGGATCGCCGCCGTACCGGACGCCGGAGTAGACCGCGCCGGCGATCACGCCGGCGATCATGAACACCGCGTCGAAGGCGTCGATGAGCGCGCACTGCCACGCGTGGTACCGCGCCTCCCTGTCGCGGACGACCAGCAGGACCAGGCTGCTGAAGAAGGGCATGAAGTAGCAGGCCGCGAAGAGGCCGAGCCGGGGAGGCCGGCCGGCGGCTTCGGACCCCGGGGCCTGGCCGGAAGGCATCCCCGCAAGCGGCGGGACGGTGTGCCGCGCCGCCGGGAAGGGCGGGCGGATGCCCGGAGCGGCCGCCGCGCCGCCAGGCAGAGCGCCGTGCTGCGGCAAGCCGCTGGGGGCGGTGCCGGGCAGAGCGCTGTGCTGCGGGACCGCGCCAGGTGCGTTGCCTGCCGGCCGGGGGTCGCCGCTCCGGCCGAGGTGCAGGTCGACGTCCTGGAGCGCCGCACGCGCGCGGGACGAGACGTCGCGGCTGTCGTCGTCGGTCATCGCCGCGAGCTGCTCGCAGGCCGTCCGTCCCAGGGCGCCGCCCGCCCGCGCGAGCCGCCGCAGGGCTTCGACGGCACCGCCCCGCACGTCCGCGAGCGGGCTCGTGGCCGCCGACAGCAGGTCCGGCGGCAGGCTCGCCCGGCGCGGGCCGCGAGGGCTGCGGGCGATGACCAGCTCGCCTTGCACGTCGAGGTACTTGGTCGGGTTCTGGTGCGGTGTGGCCGCGACGGTCGCCTCGTAGGCGTACTCGTAGAGCTCGTCGATGGAGACGAGGCCGTCGCCGTTCAGGTCGGCGTCGCCCGTCCGCAGCCCGCGGACGACGGCGCCGGTGAAGAGGGACGACGGCGCCGCGTCCGACGCGGCGGGGACCTGGGAGAGGCGCCCGTCCGTCACCTCGAACGAGTACTCCAGCGCGGACGAGGAGCAGATCACCGCGCGGCCGGACCCGCCGAGCCCTCCGGCGACGTCCACGTTCCCGCCGCCGCGGTGCAGCAGGCCGCGGCTGAACGCGCCGCTGTAGCAGCAGTCGAGCAGCACGACGATGTTCCGCGACGGGCACTGCGCTATCTGCTCGCTGAGATAGGCGGCGGGCACGGCGGTGGAGTTCGGCCGGTCCAGCCGCGTGGCCGTCGTGGCGAAGAAGAGCCGGCCGCTCTCGTCCTTCCATCCGTGGCACGAGAAATGGACGAGAAGGACGTCGGTGGGGCGCGCGTCGGCGAAATGGTCCTCCAATGCGCCCATGATCTCGTGCGCCGGGCTGTTGGCCATCGTGGCGACCGCGAAGTCGCCGACGGCCGGGTCGGAAAGGACGGCGGAAAGGCTCGCCGCGTCCTGCGCGGGCGACCGGAGACCGTGCAGTTTCGGGTCGGTGTACCGGTCGGCGGTGATCAGGAGTGCTCGCCGGGGCCGGTGCCGCGGTCGCTCGTCAGCCATTCGATCAGCCGGTTTTCCTCTTCGCGGGTCGGGTGGGAGAGTTCGACGCTGCGGCCGTTCACGGTGATCTTGATGGTGCGGCCCTCGCGCGCGGCGAGCCAGGTGAACACCCCTTTGACGAAGGCGGCGGTCACCGAGCTCGACGCGAGCACGGTCGCGATCGTGCCGATCGCGGCCGCGGCGCCCGACTTCGCGCCCGGCGGAGGAGCCGCTTCGAGCGGCAGCAGCGGCACGCCCCTTTCGCCGAGTTCCCGGCGGAGCCGGCGGCATATCTCATCGGTCCGGGCGGCGTCGGCGTATTGCTCGCCTATTTCCGTGATCGCGATTCCGGGCATCGTCCCCGTCTCATCGTTCGGCCGTCATCGTGGTCCTTCCCACTTGGGACGCGGCGGCGCGGAGAGCGGTGCACGGGCCGGTGTATCGATCCGGTGAACACCGGCGCGTAATAATCGCATTCCGGGTTATTTGGACATTGAGGTGGTTTCGGCTAGAGTGTCCCGGTGACGAACCTACGGAAGCAGATAATCGCCGAGCTCGGCGTCAAGGCGTCCATTGTTCCGGCCGACGAGATCCGGGCGCGGGTCGACTTCCTCAAGGACTACCTGCGGTCGACCGCGGCCACGGGGTACGTGCTCGGGATCAGCGGCGGGCAGGACAGCACGCTCGCCGGGCGGCTGTGCCAGCTCGCCGCCGAGGAGCTGCGGGCCGAGGGGCGCGAGGCCACGTTCGTCGCGGTCCGGCTGCCGTACGGCGTGCAGGCCGACGAGCACGACGCGCAGGTCGCGCTGGAGTTCATCCGGCCCGACCGGTCGATCGCGGTGAACGTCAAGCCGAGCGCGGACGCCGTCGCCGGCGAGGCGGCCGAGGGGCTGCGGGAGCTGCTGGACGGCGAGCCACGGCTGCGGGACTTCGTGCGCGGCAACATCAAGGCCCGCGAGCGGATGGTGATCCAGTACGCGATCGCCGGGCAGCTCGGGCTGATCGTCGTCGGCACCGACCACGCCGCCGAGGCGGTCACCGGGTTCTTCACCAAGTACGGCGACGGCGGCGTCGACGTCACCCCGCTGACCGGCCTGACGAAGCGGCAGGGCGCGGCGCTGCTGCGGGAGCTGGGCGCGCCGCCGAGCGTCTCGGAGAAGGTGCCGACCGCCGACCTGGAGGACGACCGGCCCGCGCTGCCCGACGAGGAGGCGCTCGGCCTGAAGTACAGCGAGATCGACGGCTACCTGGAAGGCGCCGACGTCGCCCCGGAGGTGGCCGCGAAGGTGGAGTCGGTCTACCTCGCGACCCGGCACAAGCGAACCGTCCCGGTCACCCCGCTCGACGACTGGTGGCGCTGAGCCGTTCTCGGCCGGACCGTGCTCAGCGGGTGGGGGCCGTGATGAGGAACGACACCGCTCCCTTCTCGTCGAGGCGGACGTCGAGGACCTTGTCGTGCAGGTACGCGGCGGCCGCGGAGTCCAGGAACAGGCGGGCGCCCTCCGCCTCGACGACCTCGTCGGTGGACGCGGGGCGCTCCGCCGGCGTCACGGCGAGGAGGGAGGCGGCGTCGTCGAGCGGCGCGATGCGCATGCCGGCGCCGCCGGGCAGGTCCGGCCGGGAGGACAGATCGCGGATCGCGCTGGCGGCCGTTCCCGTGACGATGAGCACAACGAACTCCTGAGCCTCGCTTGAACCAACCGGTGGTCATGACAGCCGCATTTTGTCTACCCCGGGGTCTCCGCACCGAATCCGTGACGCGCGCCACGGGTAAGGGAAGGGCCTGACCAGCGAATTTCCCGGGGGGACGATGAGCGAGCCGACGGCGGACGGCGGTGTCGGGGACGAGGAGCCGGAGAGCTCCCGCGCGGAGGCGGGGGAGGACGAGCCCCGGCGCCGGAGGCGCCCGGACGAGGCCGAGGGGTTCTCGCCGACCTCCCCCGAGGGGCGCGGCGGCCGGCTCGAGGACCTCAGCCCCGACGACTTCGAATAGCGCCCGGCGGGCACTGCCGCGTCGGCGCCGCCGGTGATTCCGGCCATTTCGCCGGCGCTCCGTGAATTCAACGCGAAAAGGAGCGGACGTGTCGTCCTACGACTACGCGCGCGCCATTCAGGACGTCATCGAGGAATCCGCCGGCCCGCGGGCCGCCGACGTGGACCGCGGCGGGGCCTTTCCCCGCGCGAACATCGACGCGCTCGCGGACGCCGGCCTGCTCGGCCTCATCAGCGCCGAGGACGCGGGCGGGCGGGGCGAGGGGCTCGGCGCCGCCGCGCACGTCGTCGAGCGGCTCGCGGGCGCCTGCGGGTCCACGGCGATGGTGCTGCTCATGCACTACGCCGCCACGGCGCTGATCGAGGCGCACGGGCCGAAGGACGTCCGCGAGGCGATCGCCGGCGACGCGCATCTGAGCACGCTCGCGTTCTCCGAGGCCGGATCGCGCAGCCACTTCTGGGCGCCGCTCGGCACGGCCGCGCCCGCCGGCGACGGCCGGGTGCTGCTCGACGCGGACAAGAGCTGGGTCACCTCGGCGGGCGAGGCCGACAGCTACGTCTGGTCGAGCCGCCCCCTCGCGGGGGACGGCCCGATGACGCTGTGGCTGGTGCCGCGGGACCGGGAGCGGCTGAGCGTCCGCGGCCCGTTCGACGGCCTCGGGCTGCGCGGCAACGCGTCCAGCCCGGTCAGCGCCGACGGCGTGCTCGTCGACCGGGAGGCCATGCTCGGGCCGGACGGGGAGGGCCTGGACATCGCCCTCGGGACGGCGCTGCCGCACTTCCTGGTCCTCAGCGCGGCGTTCTCGCTCGGGCTGATGGAGGCGCTCACCGCCAAGGCCGCCGAGCACCTGACCCGGACGAGGCTGGAGCATCTCGGGCAGACCCTCGCCGACCAGCCGATGCAGCGCGCGCGGTTCGCGGAGCTGCGGATCCGCACCGACCAGGTCCGCGCGTTCCTGCGCGACGCGCTCGCCGCGCTCGCCGAAGGGCGCCAGGACGCGACGCTGCGCGTCCTGGAGGTGAAGGCCGTCGCGGCCGAGGCCGCCTCCGAGGTCGCGGACGCGACGATGCGGCTGTGCGGCGGCGCCGCGTTCCGCAAGGAGTTCGGCGTCGAGCGGCTGTTCCGCGACTCGCTCGCGGCGCGGGTGATGGCGCCGACCACGCAGGCGCTGCACGACTTCGTCGGCCGGGCGAGCCTCGGCATGCCGCTCTTCTAGGGGGTCCGGATGACGCTGGTGATGGGCGCCGTCGCCTACGACCCCAAGGTCGTGACGATCTGGGCCGGGTTCCGCGCCTGGTTCGCGCGGCAGGGCTTCGACTTCGACTTCGTGCTCTACTCCCACTACGAGCGGCAGGTCGACGATCTGGCCGCCGGCCGCATCGACGCCGCGTGGAACTCGCCGCTGGCGTGGATCCGCGCCCGGCGCCTGGCCGGCGGACGGCTCGCACCGCTCGTCATGCGGGACACCGACCAGGACCTGACCTCGGTGATCGTCGTCCGGGAGGACTCCCCGTACAAGGACGTCGCCGACCTCAAGGGCGAGACGGTCGGGACCGGCGCGATCGACTCGCCGCAGGCCACGCTGATCCCGTCCGCGCTGCTGCGCGAGCGCGGGCTCCGGCCGGGGGAGGAGGTCGCGGTCCGGCGCTTCGACGTCGGCGTCGGGCTGCACGGCGACCACATCGGCGGCGAGCGCGAGGCCGCCCGCGCGATGATGGCCGGCGACGTCGCCGCGGCGTGCCTGATCGACGCCGACCACCTGCTGTTCGTCCGCGAGGGCACGCTGCCGGCGGGTGGCACGCGCGTGATCGGCCGGACGCGTCCCTACGACCACTGCACCCTGACCGCCGCCCGTGCCACGCCCGAGACGGACCGATTCCGGGACCTGCTGCTGTCGATGGACGCGGCCGACCCGGACGTCCGGGCGCTGTTCGACCTCGAAGGGCTCACCGCCTGGCGTCCCGCCCGGACGAGCGGCTACGCGCTCCTCGAGCAGGCCGTGGACGACGAGGGGTTCTACGACCCGGCCGGCGCGATCACCGCGCCGGGCTACCGGCCTTGACCGACCCTGTCCTCGACCTCGAAGACCTGGGCTTCGAGACCGGCGCGCACCTGCTCGTGCAGCGGGCGCTCCGCGAACTGCCGCCGGGCGCCCGGCTCGGCGTCCGGGGCCGCGACCCGCTGCTCGACCCGCACCTGCGCGCATGGTGCCGGCCGCGCGGCCACACCGTCGTCCCGGCCTGCGAGCCCGTGCTCGCCTGGGTCGTCCCGGGACGCGCCGACCGCTGGGCGCGCGCCGAACGGGCGGGCTCCCCGGACGACATCGTCGCGAAGGCCCCCGCCCATTGGGGCCTGGCCGCGCGCGGCGCGCTGGTCGAACCCGGCGGCCCGGAACCGCCGTTCGACCTCGCCGACCGCGACCTGCTCTGGACCGAGATCGCCCCCGCGCTCTACGCGCACGCCGCGTCCGCGCAGTGGGACCCGGCCACGGCGATCCCGTGGGACGCCGAGGTCGCCCTCCCGCCCGACATCGAGCGGGCCGTCGTCCAGATCATGACGTACCTGGTCGAGAACGAGCAGGCCGCGCTGGTCGTCCCGGCCCGGCTGCTCGCCCGCGTCCACCCGCACTTCCGCGAGGTCGCGCAGCTCCTCGCCGTCCAGGCCGCCGACGAGGCCCGGCACGTCGAGGTCTTCGCCCGCCGCGCGGCGCTCACCGGCGGGCCGCTCGGCACGTCCGCCGCGGGCGGCCGCGCGTCCCTCGCCACCCTGCTCACCGAACCCGACTTCTCCCTCGCGTCCTTCCTGCTGTCGGTGCTCGGCGAGGGCACCTTCCTCAACCTGCTCGCCTTCCTCGACCGGCACGCCCCCGACCCGGTGACGCGGCGGGCCGTCCGCCTCGCCCGGCAGGACGAGGCGCGCCACGTCGCGTTCGGCGTCGCGCACCTGCGCCACCGCTCCGAGGCCGACCCGCACCTGCGCTCGCGGCTGCGCGCCGCGGTCGAGCGCCGCCACGACGCCCTCGCCACGTCCACCGGCCTCAACGATGACGTCTTCGACGCGCTGATCCTCCTCGCCGCCGGCGAGTGGTCGCCCCACGCGATCCGGCGCGGCCACGCCGCGGTGCTCGACCTGCGGAAGGAGATGGACGAAGGGCGCCGGCGCCGCCTCGTCCACCTCGGCTTCCCCGACGACGAGGCCGCCGCCCTCTCCGCCCTCCACACCCGCAACTTCATGTGACCCACCCGCACCCGAGCGCGGCCGCGGCCCCAAGCGCCGCGGGCACGCCGCCGCCCGCATCCCCGTCAGGCGCCGGCGATGTTGATCAGGACGACCAGGGCGATCAGCAGGACGGGGACGAGGGCGCCGATGACGGCGATCGGGCGGGACATCAGCGGGGGACCCGGGTCGGCGGGGCGGCGGTGCGGGCTCCCGTCCGGCGGAGGCATCGGCGGCGCCAGGGAGGCGACCTTGCCGTGCCGGGTGAGGTTGATCAGGACGGTGACCGGCGTCGCGATGAAGGAGATGTAGCCCCACCAGCCGCCGATCAGGGTCTTGGCCGTCATGTCCCGGAACACCGCGAGGCCGCAGTCCCGGCAGAACGGGCCCTTGGTGTGCAGGAACGACATGATCAGGATCATGCCGCGGTGGCCGCGGAAGGTGGTCTCGACCGCCGGGACGCAGCCGCAGAAGCGGCATTGGGGCCCGTGGTGCGAGGGCTGCTGAGCACCGTACGGCATGGGCTGGGCGGATGGCGCGCCGTACGGGGCCTGCTGCGGAGGCGGCCCGTACGGGGCCTGCTGCTGCCCCGCATAGGGCTGACCGGCGTAGGGCTGACCTGCGTGGGGCTGGCCGGCGTAGGGCTGGCCGGTGTGTGGCTGTCCGGCGTAGGGCGTCTCCTGGGGAGCGCCGTAGCCGGGTCCGCCGTGTCCGTACGGCGTCGGGTTCGATGGTGGCTGCACAGCCGCCGCCTCCGCTCTTCAGGGGGATCGGCTGATCTTGCCATGGGAGCGGCGTCCGGGACGGTGATTCGGGTGCGGCGGCCGATCGCGGCCCCGGCTCAGGAGAGGGCGCGCCAGGTGTCGGTGAGGGTGCGGCGGAACTCGCCGACCTGCCGCGCGGGCAGTTCGCGGATCATCCGTTCCTCGAGTTCGCCGACGGGCCCGGCGAGGCCGTCCAGGAGGGCGCGTCCGGCGGGGGTGAGCAGGATGAGCAGCTCGCGGCGGTTGGCGGGGTTGCGCTCGCGGCGGACGAGGCCGCGCGTCTCCAGGGCGCGGACCATGTCGGCCATCGACTGCGCGGTGACGAACGAGTCGCGGGCCAGCTGGGCGGCCGACAGGCCGTCGTGCCGCTCCAGGACGGTGAGCGCCGTGTACTGCAGCGCCGTGATCCCGGCCGGTTTGACCAGTTCCTCGAGCCGGGACCGGACGAGCAGCTCCAGCCGCTTGACCAGGTAGAGCAGCGACGGCGGCGCCTTGCCGTCGGCCTGCGGCGGCGGGCTGTCGGTCATCGGCTCTCCCCGTTCGCGGTGCACGCGTCCAGGGTAGGGCATTGACAGGAAACCTGTTGAATGTGAACACTGGCCATCAACAGGATTCCTGTCGATTGTGGGGAGCTATGGAACTGGACGGGAAGGTCGTCGTCGTCACCGGGAGCGGGCGCGGCCTCGGCCTCGCCTACGCCGAGGCCCTGGCGGCCGCCGGCGCGTCGGTGGTGGTCAACGACGTGGACCGGGACGCGGTCGACGCGGCGGTCGGCAGGATCACCGCGGCGGGCGGCACCGCGACCGGGGTCGTCGCGGCGGTCGGCGGCACCGAGACCGCCGACGAGCTGGTCGGCACGGCCGTCCGGGAGTTCGGCCGGCTCGACGTGATGGTCACCAACGCGGGCATCCTGCGCGACCGCGTGCTGTGGAAGATGACCGACGAGGACTTCGACGACGTCATCCGCGTCCACCTGCGCGGCACCTTCACCTGCGCGCGCGCCGCGGCGGCGCGGATGCGCGAGCAGGGGACCGGCGGGCGGATCATCCTGATCTCGTCCCCGGCCGGGCAGCGCGGCAACTTCGGCCAGACCAACTACGCGGCGGCCAAGGCCGGCATCGCGGCGATGGCCCGGACGTGGGCGATGGAACTGGCCAGGGCGGGTATCACCGTGAACGCGGTCGTGCCGGTCGCGGCGACCGAGATGACCAAGACGATCCCCGCGTTCGGCCCGGTCATCGAGGAGTCCGAGCGCACCGGGAAGCCGTTCCCGGACTGGCTGCGCAAGGACGAGGGCCTCGGCACCGTCGAGGACGTCACCGGCCTGATCACCTTCCTGGCCTCGGACGCGTCCAAGGACGTGACCGGGCAGGCGATCGGGATCGGCGGCGACCGGCTGGCGCTGTGGGCGCACCCGAAGGAGAAGGCGGTCGCGTTCGCGGACGGCGGCTGGAGCGCCGAGGCGATCGCCGAGCAGTGGAGCACGGGCGTGGGCGCCGAGCCGGAGACCTACGGCATCCCCGCCCCCAAGGCACCGGAGGGCTGAGATGGCCGACCTCACGATCGACGTCGACGCGCTGACCGCCATCGACGTGCACACCCATGCCGAGATCAGCAAGGACGGGCACGGGTCGCTGAGCCCGGAGCTGTTCGGCGCGTCCGAGGAGTACTTCAAGGCGCACGGGCACCGGCAGCCGACCATCGAGGAGATGGCCGCGTACTACCGCGAGCGGCACATGGCGGCGGTCGTGTTCACCGTGGACGCCGAGCACGCCACGGGCTGGCCGCGCATCTCCAACGAGGAGGTCGCCGAGAGCTGTGGCGAGCACCCGGACGTCCTGATCCCGTTCGCCAGCATCGACCCGCACAAGGGCAGGGCGGGCGTGCGGGAGGCGCGGCGGCTCGTCGAGGAGTACGGGGTGCGCGGGTTCAAGTTCCACCCGAGCATCCAGGGCTTCGCCCCCAACGACCCGCTCGCCTACCCGCTGTACGAGGCGATCGAGGAGCTGGGTGTCCCGGCGCTGTTCCACACCGGGCAGACCGGCATCGGCGCGGGCGTCCCGGGCGGCGGCGGCATCCGCCTGAAGTACTCGAACCCGATGCTCGTGGACGACGTCGCGGTGGACTTCCCCGAGCTGCGGATCATCCTGGCGCACCCGTCCTTCCCCTGGCAGGACGAGGCGCTGGCCGTCGCCAACCACAAGCCGTACGTGTACATCGACCTGTCGGGATGGTCGCCGAAGTACTTCCCGCCGCAGCTCGTCCGGTACGCCAACAGCCTGCTCAAGGACAAGGTGCTGTTCGGCTCGGACTACCCCGTCATCACCCCGGACCGCTGGCTCGCCGACTTCGAGAAGCTGGAGATCAAGCCCGAGGTCCGCCCGAAGATCCTCAAGGACAACGCCGCCCGCCTGCTCGGGCTCACCGGCAAGGAGAACGCATGATCACCGCCAACGGGCTCGCCGAGATCAAGGCCCTGGCCGGCAAGGACCTCGGCCACAGCGCATGGCTCGACATCACCCAGGAGCGGGTGAACACCTTCGCCGACGCCACCGACGATCACCAGTGGATCCACACCGATCCGGAGAAGGCCAAGGACGGCCCGTTCGGCGCCGCCATCGCGCACGGCTACCTGACGCTGTCGCTGGTCATCCCGCTGTTCAACGACCTGCTCGACATCCAGGGCACGAAGATGAGCATCAACTACGGGCTGGAGAAGGTCCGCTTCCCCAGCCCCGTCCGCGTCGGCGCGAAGATCCGGCTCGCCGGGAAGGTCGCCGAGGTGACCGACGTCCCGGGCGGCGGCGTGCAGATGGTCTGCGACTTCACCGTCGAGATCGACGGCGAGGCCAAGCCCGCCTGCGTCGCCCAGGCCGTCTACCGCCACTACGCCTGACCCGCCCGGCCCGGCCCCGCACGGCCGGCCATCCGCACACGCTGCTCAGCAAGAGGAGTGAAACACCGTGGTGAACGCAGGACTCGGGGGATGGCCGGCCAGGCGGGCCGTGATGTCGCCCGGCCGCACCGCCTTCGTCTTCCGGGACCGCCCGACGACGTACGGGGAGGTCCACGACCGGACGGCGCGGCTCGCCGCCCGGCTGCGCGCCGCCGGCGTCGGCAAGGGCGACCGGGTCGCCTACCTCGGGCCGAACCACCCCGCGTTCGTCGAGACGATGTTCGCCGCGCACGTGCTCGGCGCGATCTTCGTCCCGCTGAACTTCCGGCTCGCCGCGCCGGAGATCGACTACATGCTCGGCCACAGCGGTGCGTCGGTGCTCGTCTACGCACCGGAGTGCGCGGCGGTCGTCCGCGCGGCGGAGCAGGCGCCGGGCACCGTCGTGGCGGTCGGCGAGCCGGCCGCCGGCGAACTCGCCTACGAGGACTGGCTCGCGTCCGGCGACCCGTCCCCGATCGACACCGAGGTCTCCCTCGACGACGTGGCGTGCATCCTCTACACCTCCGGCACCACCGGACGTCCCAAGGGCGCGATGCTCACCCACGGGAACCTGGTGTGGAACTGCTACAACCTGCTCGTCGGCGTGGACGTCGCCGGCGACGAGGTGACGCTGGTCAGCGCGCCGCTGTTCCATGTGGCGGCGCTGAACCAGTGCCTGCTGCCGACGTTCCTCAAGGGCGGATGCTCGGTCATCATGCCGTCCTGGGACGTGGACGAGTGCTTCGACCTCATCGAGCGGCACCGCGTCACCTGGATGTTCGGCGTCACGGCCATGTTCGCGGCGCTGTCGCAGTCGCCGCGGTGGGACGGCGCCGACCTGTCGTCGGTCCGCAGCCTGATGTCGGGCGGGGCGCCGGTGCCGCCCGCGCTCATCCACACCTACCAGGAGCGCGGCCTCGTCTTCTGCCAGGGCTACGGCCTCACCGAGACGGCGCCCGGCGCGACGTTCCTCGAAGCGGCGGAGAGCGAGCGCAAGGCGGGGTCGGCGGGCGTGCCGGTGTTCTTCACCGGCGTCCGCTGCGTCCGGACCGACCTGACCGACACGGCGCCCGGCGAGCCCGGCGAGGTCATCATCAAGGGGCCGAACGTCACGCCGGGCTACTGGAACGCCCCCGACGCGACCAGGTCCGCGTTCACCGACGACGGCTGGTTCCGCTCCGGCGACCTCGCGCACGTCGACGCCGAGGGCTACTTCTACATCGTCGACCGCGTGAAGGACATGTTCATCTCCGGCGGCGAGAACGTCTACCCGGCGGAGGTGGAGGCCGCGATCTTCGAGCATCCGGCGGTCACCGAGGCCGCGGTGGTCGGCGTGCCCGACACTCGGTGGGGCGAGGTGGGCCGGGCGTTCGTCATCACCGCGCCCGGCGCCGCCCTCGACCTCGCCGAGCTGCGGTCGTTCCTCGGCACCCGCCTGGCGAAGTACAAGATCCCCGTGTACCTGGACGTGGTCGACGACCTTCCCCGCACCGGCTCCAACAAGGTCCAGAAGGCCCGTCTCCGCGCCATCCCCCTCTCGCCCCCCGCCTCTTGAGGCGCGGCGAGCCGTCGTTACGAGCGGACTCGTGACGAC
>NZ_JBEZJL010000099.1:0-3840 GCF_040651755.1 Actinomadura sp. NPDC048394
GTCCATCGCGTAGCGACGCCGAAGGCGCCCTTGACTTTGGAGGGGCGGCCCCGTACGCAAGCGCCACCCCACCACCCGAACACCCCTCTTGTGATGCACCCGAAAAGCCATTCGCCTCGTGGCCGGCTCCTACTCCCACCCATCCCCAGATTTGATGACTCAACTTTGGATCGAGCGTCGCTGACAGGCGAACCAGCTGCGCAGATTCCCGATCAGTCCGCAGTTCAACTCGGTCGGCGGCGACGACGACGGCGGCGGCGCGCCGCACAGATCTGACTGTCGTCCTGCAAAGCCCCCAGAAAGACCATGCCGCATCGCTACCGTGTCGGCAGCGGCGCCGTCCCGTCGACGAGGAGGTCGGCGCGGGCGCGGGTGCGGTCCTCGGCGAAGAAGGCGGCCTCCCGCGCCGACCACCGGTCCCAGGCGTCCGCGTACTCGAGCCCGTCGCGGTCGATGGCGCGGGCCCGCCGCAGCTCGAGCGGCGCGTCGATCCAGATCCGGTACGCGGCGGGCGACCCCGCCCATGCCGACCCGACGCCTTCGACGATGAGGACGGGCGGCGGCGGGATCTCCTCCGGCGGCCCGTACCGATCCCGGTGCCAGTCGTAGCGGCGCAGCACGGCGGGCCGCCCGGCGCACAGCGGGTCGAGGACAGCGCGCCGGAGCGGCTCCCACCAGGTCAGCGGGTCGGCGTCCCACGGCACGCGAAAGTCGTCCGACCGGACCACCGGCGCCCCCACCAGCACGGCCGCGAGATGGTCGGCGAAGGTGGACTTGCCCGCGCCGCTCGGCCCGTCGATCGCGACGAGCCGCGCGGGCCCGCAGGACGGGGGCAGCGCGAGGAGCCGCGCGGCGAGCGCGGGGTAGGTCCGGGGCGGCGGCGGCACGGACGGCATACTTCCAGGTGCCGGCCCCCCGAAGGAGGACGCCCCTTGCCCGGACCGCTCGAAGGTGTGGTGATCGTCGACCTCAGCCGCGTGGTCGCCGGACCGCAGGCCACGATGGCGCTCGCCGATCTCGGCGCGCGGGTGATCAAGGTGGAGCAGCCCGGGACGGGCGACGAGACGCGCGGCTGGGGGCCGCCGTTCGCGGGCGAGGACCAGGTCAGCACCTACTACCTGTCGATCAACCGGAACAAGGAGTCGATCACCCTCGATCTGAAGTCGGACGAGGGGAAGGACACCCTGGCGAGGCTGGTGCGGCACGCGGACGTCCTGGTCGAGAACTTCCGCACCGGGGTCCTGGACCGGCTTGGCTTTCCCGTCGGGCGGCTGCACGAGCTGAACCCGCGGCTGATCGTGCTGTCGATCACGGGGTTCGGGCACGACGGCCCGGAGGGCGGCCGTCCCGGCTACGACGCGATCATGCAGGGCGAGGCCGGGATCATGAGCGTCACCGGCCCGCCGGGGACGCCGAGCAAGGTGGGGCTGTCGATCGCGGACATCCTCGCGGCGGGCAACGCCACGTCCGGGGTGCTGGCGGCGCTGTACGAGCGGACGCGGACGGGCCGCGGCTCGGTGGTGCGGACGTCGCTGCTGGCGTCGGTGGTGGGCGCGCACATGTACCAGGGGACGCGGTGGACGGTCGCGGGGGAGGTGCCCGAGTCGGTCGGCAACGACCATCCGACGATCGCGCCGTACGGGACGTTCCGCTGCAAGGACGGCCAGATCCAGATCGGCGTCGCGAACCAGAACCTCTGGCGGAGGTTCGCGCCGCTCGTGAGCCTGGACGCCGACGATCCGCGCTACGCGACGATCCCGAAGAGGTCGGCGAACCGGGCGGAGTTGACGGCCGACATCGAGCGCGTCCTGGCGGGGGACACCCGGGAGGCGTGGCTGGAGCGGCTGAACGGGGCGGGCGTGCCGGCGGGGTCGATCCGGTCGATCGACGAGGTGTACACCTGGGAGCAGACCCGCTCGCAGGGTCTGGTGATCGAGGTGGAGCATCCGACGCTGGGCCGGATCGAGCTGCCGGGCCCGCCGCTGCGGTTCGACGGCGCCGAGCCGCGCGCGCACACCGCGCCGCCGCTGCTCGGCGAGCACACCGACAAGGTGCTCGCCTGGCTGGACGAACAGGACGCGCAAGGCGAGCCGACGGCGCAAGCCGGGCCGCCCGGGCAAAACACGCAGGACGCGCAAGACGGAAGAGACGGCGAGGAGCAGGGGAGAGGCCAGTGAGGGATCTGCTCGGCGAGACCGGCGGAGCGGTGCGGATCGCGGGCCGGGAGCTGCCGCGCGAGGAGCTGCTCGGCCGGGCGTCGGCCGTCGCGGCGGAGATCGCCGGCGCGGGCGCCGTCGCGGTGCACGCCACGGCGAGCGCGGAGACGGTGGTCGCGGTCGTCGGCGGCCTCATGGCGGGCGTGCCGGTGGTGCCGCTGCCGCCGGACTCGGGCCCGGACGAGCGCGCCCACATCCTCAAGGACTCCGGCGCGGCCCTGCTGCTGGCGGCCCGCGGCACGGACGCCGGCGACGGAGGCCCGCCGCTGGTCCCGATCGACGACCTCCCCGCGCCCCCATCGACACCCACGCCCACACCGACGCCCACGCCCACACCGACGCCCACGCCCACCGCCACACAGACGCCCGCACCTGCATCGACGCCCACGTCGGCATCGACCGCCGCGCCCGCAGCCGCCGACGCAGCGGGGCAGGCCCCCGACGCGACCGCGCTGATCCTCTACACGAGCGGCACGACCGGCGCGCCGAAGGGCGTGATGATCTCCCGGGCGGCGATCGCGGCGGCCCTCGACTCGCTGGCGGAGGCGTGGGCGTGGACGCCGGACGACGTGCTGGTGCACGGGCTGCCGCTGTTCCACGTGCACGGCCTGGTCCTCGGCGTGCTCGGCCCGCTGCGGGTCGGATCCCGCCTCGTCCATACGGGACGTCCCAAGCCGGAGGCGTACGCGGCGGCGGCGATCGAGGACGGCGGGAGCCTGTTCTTCGGCGTCCCGACGGTGTGGTCCAGGCTGGCGGCCGACCCGGCGTCCGCGGAGGCGATGCGTTCGGCGCGGCTGCTGGTGTCCGGCAGCGCGCCGCTCCCGGTGCCCGCCTTCGAGCGGCTGGAGACGCTCACCGGCCACCGCCCGGTCGAGCGCTACGGCATGACCGAAACCCTGATCACCGTCAGCGCGCGCGCGGACGGCGAACGCCGTCCCGGCTACGTCGGACTCCCGTTGCCCGGCATCGAGACGAGGCTCGCGGCCGAGAACGGCGACCCCGTCCCGCACGACGGGGAGACGCCGGGCGAGCTGCACGTCCGCGCGCGGCACCCGTTCAAGGGGTACTTGAACCGCCCGGAGGCGACCGCGAAGTCGTTCACGCCGGACGGCTGGTTCCGCACGGGCGACATCGCGACGATCGGCCCGGACGGCTGGCACCGCATCGTCGGCCGCGCGTCCACGGACCTGATCAAGAGCGGCGGCTACCGGATCGGCGCGGGCGAGGTCGAGAACGCGCTGCTCGCGCACCCGGCGGTGCGGGAGGCGGCCGTCGCGGGCACGCCGCATGACGATCTCGGCGAGCAGGTCACGGCGTACGTCGTCGCGGACGGGGTGACGGAGCGGCAGCTCATCGACTTCGTCGCCGGGCGCCTGTCGGTGCACAAGCGGCCCCGCGTCGTCCACCTGGTCGACTCGCTGCCGCGCAACGCGATGGGCAAGGTCGTGAAGACCCGCCTCGGCGAACTCACCCCCTGACCGGCGGGCCGCGCCGAGACAAGCCGAGACCAGAAGCCGCCGCCGGACGCAGCCGCCGGACGCAGCCGCCGGACGCAGCCGCCGGACGCAGCCGCCGGACGCAGCCGCCGGACGCAGCCGCCGGACGCAGCCGCCGGACGGAGCCG
>NZ_JBEZJL010000099.1:3940-36701 GCF_040651755.1 Actinomadura sp. NPDC048394
CCGGACGGAGCCGCCGGACGGAGCATTTCGGGCTGACCAGTAAGGTCATGGCCTGTGTCAAGCTCAGCGTCCCCGGGGCCCGGTCCCTCCGAGTCCCGAGGCTCCGGCCCGTCCGCGTCCCGAGGCTCCGGCCCGTCCGCGTCGCCCGGTTCCGCGTCGCCTGGTTCCGGTGCCTCCGCGGCCGCGCATTCGCTCGATCCCGTCCCGCCGCATGCCCGCGAGTCGACCGCGGGGCACCAGTTCTGGATCTGGTCCGGCGCGAACATCGCGCCGATCAACTGGGTGCTCGGCGCGCTCGGCATCAAGCTCGGGCTGAGCCTCGCCGACACGATCGGGGTCCTGGTCGCCGGGAACCTCGTCGGGATGGCGGTGTTCGGGCTGTTCGTGCTGATGGGGCAGCGGACGGGCGTCACCCAGATGGTGCTGGCCCGGTCGGCGTTCGGTCGGCGCGGCGCGTACCTGCCGGCGGCGCTGCAGGGCGTGATGTCGGCGGGCTGGTGCGCGGTCAACACCTGGATCGTGCTGGACCTGGTGATGGCGCTGCTCGGCCAGGTCGGCGTGCACGGCGGCACCGCGATGAAGATCGTCGTGGTCTTGGTGATCATGGGCCTGCAGGTGTGGATCGCCGCGTCCGGCTTCCACGCGATCGCCGCGTTCGAGAAGTGGACCGTTCCCGTCACGCTGGCCGTGCTCGCCGCGATGACCGTCGTCGCGTGGACGAAGACCGGCGTGCACTGGGACCACCACGGGCAAGGCCTCACCGGCAAGGACCGCCTCTCCGCCATGACGACCGTGATGACGGCGATCGGCGTCGGCTGGGGCATCACCTGGTTCGCCTACGCCTCCGACTACTCGCGGTTCGTGCCGCGCGACGTGCCGCGCCGCCGGCTGTACGCGGCGAGCGTCCTCGGCCAGTTCGTGCCGGTGGTGTGGCTCGGCGTGCTCGGCGCGTCGCTGGCGACGGTGAGCGCGACCACCGACCCCGGCAAGCTGATCGTGGACGCGTTCGGCGCGCTCGCGGTCCCGGTGCTGCTGCTGGTCGTGCACGGGCCGATCGCCACGAACATCCTGAACGTCTACAGCTGCTCGCTGTGCGCGCAGACCGCCGACTGGCACGTGTCCCGCAAGGCGATCTCGTACGGCGTCGGCGTGTTCGCCGCCGCGTTCACGATCCTGCTGATCTTCCAGGAGGACTTCGCGAACACGCTGGACGCGTGGCTGGGCGGCCTCGTCACGTGGGTGGTGCCGTGGGCGGCGGTGATGGCCGTGCACTTCTACGTCGTCCGCCGCCAGAACGTCGACATCGACGCGCTCTACGACCCGCCCGGACGGTCCCGCCTGGGCGACTTCCGCTGGGACGCGCTGGTCTCGTTCGTCCTCGGCGCCGCCGCGACGTGGGCGTTCCAGTACGGCGTCCCGAAGGCGCTGCAAGGGCCGGCGGCGCGCGCGCTGGGCGGCATCGACCTGTCCTGGTTGGCCGGGGCCGTCGTCGCCGGGATCCTGTACTTCGTCCTGTCGTCCCGGCGCAGCGGCCGGCCGTGGGTAGGGAGCCCCGCATGAAGCTCGTGACCAACGCCCGCCTGGCCGGACGGGACGGCCTCCACGACATCGAGATCGACGGCGACCGCTTCGGACGCATCACCCCCGCCGGTGAGCGCTCCGCCGGTGAGCAAGCGGCCGGAGAACGCACGGCCGGTGAGCGTGCCGCCGACGTGCTGGCCGACGCGGCGGGCGGCCTGGTGAGCCCGCCGTTCGTGGAACCCCACGTCCACCTCGACACCACCCTCACCGCCGGGGAGCCGCGCTGGAACGCGTCCGGGTCCCTGTGGGAGGGGATCGCGGTGTGGAGCGAGCGCAAGGCGACCCTCACCCGCGAGGACGTCGTGTCCCGCGCGACCGAGGTGCTGCGCTGGTACGCGGCGAACGGCGTGCTCCACGTCCGCAGCCACGTGGACGTCACCGACCCCGGGCTCGTCGCCCTCGACGCCATGATCGAGGTCCGCGAGCGCGTCAGCGACGTCATCGGCCTCCAGCTCGTCGCGTTCCCGCAGGAAGGCGTCTGCTCGTTCGACGACGGCGCCGAGCTGCTGGAGGAGGCGGCCCGCCGCGGCGTCGACGCGGTCGGCGCGATCCCGCACTTCGAGGACACCCGCGAGGACGGCGTCCGCTCCCTGGAGATCGCCTTCGACATCGCGCAGCGGTACGGGCTGCTGCTGGACGCGCACTGCGACGAGATCGACGACGAGCAGTCCCGGTTCGTGGAGGTGCTCGCCACCCTCGCCCGGCGCGGCGGGCTCCGCGACCGCGCCACCGCGTCCCACACCACCGCGATGGGCTCTTACAACGGCGCCTACTCGTACAAGCTGCAGCGGATCCTGGCCCGATCGGGCATCAACCTCGTCTGCAACCCGCTCGCCAACCTGTGCCTGCAGGGCCGGTTCGACGCCTACCCGAAGCGCCGCGGCCTCACCCAGGTCAAGGAGATGCTCGCCGCCGGGGTGAACGTCGCGTTCGGGCACGACGACGTGATGGACCCGTGGTTCCCGCTCGGGACGGCGTCGTCGCTGCAGGTCGCGCTGGTCGGCGTGGCCGCCGCGCAGCTCACCGGCGCCGCCGAGATCGACGAGGCGTTCGCGATGGTGACGGACCGGGCCGCGCGGGTGCTCGGCCTCGGCGACGGCTACGGGATCGCGCCGGGCCGCCCGGCGAACCTGGTCGTGCTGCCCGCGTCGTCGCCGTACGACGCGGTCCGGCGGCAGACCCGGCCGTCCCACGTGATCGCCCGCGGCCGGATCGTCGCCGAGACCCCGCCCGCGGTCACCCGGCTGACGTGGCCGGGCCGCGCTCCGGAGGACGTCGACTTCGTCCGCGCCCGCGACCGCGACGAGACCGGCCGCTAGGGGAGCCGGGGGAGTTAGGGGAGCAGGGCCGGGAGCAGCGGCCGGACGAGGTCGGCGGCGGCGGACTCCGGCAGGTCGGGCGCGTCCGGCGGCGCGGCGAAGTAGTGCAGGAAGCCCTGCTGGAAGCAGCCGCCCATCAGCAGCGCGGCGGCCGCGGCGGTGTCGGCGCCCACCGCGACCCGGCCCAGGTCGCGCTCGGCGTCCAGGTAGCGGGCGAGTGCGCGCACCGGTTCCTGCGGGCCCGCGCCGTACTTGCGCAGCGCCTCGCGGCTCGCGGCCATCAGCTGCGGCTGCGCGGCCATCGACGCCATCATCGGGAACGCCCGCCGGTAGAAGGCGAGCCCGCCGTGCGCGACGCCGACGAGGTTGGCCTCCACGGTCGCCTCGCCCGCGACGGCCTTCGCGGTGAACGCGGGCATCCGCTCCTTGAGGACGGCGAGCATCAGCTGCTCCTTGTCGCGGAAGTGCTTGTACAGCAGCGCCTCGGAGTACCCGGCGGCCCTCGCGATCTCCTTGGTGGTGGCGCCGGCGACGCCGCGCTCCCGCATGACGTCCGCCGCCGCGTCCAGGATCCGTTCGCGCGCGCTCATCGGCCGCCCCCTTGACAGTGAGTGAATGCTTACTCAGGATAGAGGTTAGTAAATGTTCACTCACCTTCGGGGAGGAAGCAAAATGAGGCTCACCGTCTTCGGCGCGACCGGCGGCATCGGCACCCGGCTGGTCCGCCTGGCGCTGGACGAGGGCCACGACGTCACCGCCGTCGTCCGCGAGCCCGGCCGGCTGCCCGCCGGCCTGCGCGACCGCGCCGGCGTCGTGCGCGCCGACGTCATGGACCCCGCCGCGATCGAGGGGGCGGTGAAGGGCGCCGACGCCGTCGTCAGCGCGATGGGCCCGCGCGGCCTCGGCCCCACCACCGTCTGCGGCGACAGCTCGCGCAGCATCATCGCCGCCATGCGCGCGACCGGCGCCGGGCGGTTCCTCATGGTCAGCATGGGCGCGATCTCGTCCGAGCCGGGCGACGACCCGCTCACCCGGTACGTCGCCAAGCCGCTGATCCTCGGACGGATCCTGCGGCACGGGATCGCCGACATGCGGGTCGCCGAGGCCCAGGTCCGCGACTCCGGGCTCGACTGGACGATCGTCCGCCCGCCGCGGCTCACGAACAAGGAGGGCCGCGGCCGCTACCGCAAGGCCGTCGACCGCAGCGTGACCGGCGGGTACAGCATCACCCGCGACGACGTCGCGAAGGCCCTGCTCGACCTCACCGGCGACCTCGCGTCCATCGGCCACGTGATCGCGATCGCGGGCTGACGGCACCCGGGACCGCGCGCCGCCCCGCGCCGCCCCGCCCTGCCCCGCGCTGCCCGCGCTGCCCCGCGCGGTGCCCGGCGCGGCCGCGAGTGGGCATGACAGGTGTCATGCGGAACGGCTGACAGGCGCCGCCCGAACCGGTGACACGTCCTTCTACCGCCGCCCGGCGCGCCCCGCGACGCTGGGGGCATGGACGACACCCCACCCATCAGCGTCGACGGCCTCCGCCAGCGGTACGGGGACTTCGAGGCCGTCGCCGGGATCTCGTTCGAGGTCGCGCACGGCGAGCTGTTCGCGCTCCTCGGCACCAACGGCGCCGGCAAGACGACGACGCTGGAGACCCTCGAAGGGCACCGGCCCGCGGGGCACGGCACCGTCCGGGTCCTCGGCCGCGACCCCTACCGGGAGCGCCGGGCCGTGCGTCCCAGGATCGGCGTCATGCTCCAGGACGGTGGGTTCTTCCCCGACCTCACCGTGGCCGAGACCGTCGACCGCTTCCGCGGCTTCACGCCGGAGCCGCGGCCCCGCGACGAGGCGCTCGGCCTCGCCGGGCTCGCCGAGCGGGCGGGCGTGCGGGTCCGGCAGCTGTCCGGCGGGCAGAAGCGGCGCCTGGACCTCGCGCTCGCCCTGCTCGGCCGCCCGAGCGTGCTGTTCCTGGACGAGCCGACCACCGGCATGGACCCCGAGGCCCGGCGCGCCACCTGGGGGATCGTCCGCGACCTCGTCGCCGCCGGCACCACCGTGCTGCTGACCACCCACTACCTGGAGGAGGCCGAGCACCTCGCCGACCGCCTCGCGATCATGCACCGGGGCCGGATCGAGACCGCCGGGACGGTCGCCGAGGTCGTCGCCGGGCACGGCGACCGGATCGGCTTCCAGATGCCCGAGCGGCTGCGGGTCGCCGAACTGCCCGCGCTCGGCGGCGCGCGCGCGGACATCTCCGTGGACGGTGGCCGCACCGTCGCGTCCTACACCGTCACCGAGGCCGGACTCCAGAGCGGCCTGTACGAGCTGCTGCGCTGGGCCGACGAGCACCGCGTCGAACTGCGCGGGCTCCAGGCCCGCAGCGCCTCCCTGGAAGACGTCTTCCTCCGCACGTCGTCCGGCATGGGGAGCGACGACGCGCGGGAGACCGGGGACGCCGGTTCCGAGGCGGCCGGCGCGCTGGAAGGAGCGTCCCGATGACGACGGCCCGCCCCATCACCGGCGGCGCCGCCCTCCGCGTCGCGCGCCTCGACCTCATGCTGCTGTGGCGCAACCGGACCGCCCTGTTCACCGCCGCCGGGCTCCCGGTGCTGTTCGCCGCGCTGCTCTTCCCCGCGCACGGGCAGAAGGCCGGCGGCATGGACGCCGCGCTCCTCCAGGGCACCGGCCACCTCGGCTTCTTCCTCCTCTTCGCGGTGTTCATGAACCTGGTGAACGTCTTCACCGCCCGCCGCGAGGACCTCACGCTCAAGCGGCTGCGTGGCACCGCGCTCGCCGACGCCGACATCATCGGCGGCGGTGTCCTCGCCGCCGCGGCGATGTACGCCGTGCAGGTGCTGGCCCTGCTGGTGCTGCTCGGCGCCGCGCTCGGCGGCCGGTTCCCCGCCGACCCGCTCCTGCTGGCGGCGGGGCTCGCGGGCGGCGCCGCCGTGTTCGCGCTGCTCGCCTTCGCCGTCTCCGGCCTCACCCCGAACGCCGAGCTGGCGCAGCTCACCGTCCTGCCGATCATGTTCGCCTGCATGGCGGGCGCCGGGGTGATGTTCCCTCTGGACGGGCTGCCCGCCGCCCTGGAGGAGGCCTGCCGGTGGCTGCCGCTCAGCCCCGTCGTCGAGATCACCCGGACGGCCTACTTCGGCCGCGACTTCCACGACCACGCCGTCCACGCGCCCATCGGGTTCGCCGGCGGCTGGGCGGCCTGCCTGCCCTCGTTCGCCGTCCTCGCGGTCTGGCTCGCCCTCGGCCGCGCCATGGCGGGACGCTGGTTCCGCTGGGAACCGAGGCGCGCCTGACCGGACGCCCCGCCGCTACAGTCGAGGAGAAGGAGGACGGAACATGACGGTCGCGACCACGGCGGACCTGGAGGCGCAGGACACCCGCAGGTTCGAACGCTACCGCCGCGTGACGCACCGCTCGTTCCTGTGCGCGGCCCTCGGGTTCATCCTCCCCGGCCTCGCCGGGACGGCCGCCGCGTACGACGACGGCCACGTCAGCCTTCCCGTCGCCGCCCTCGCCGTCGTGGGCCTCGCCCTCATGACCTGGTGCTACATGCGGCTCGTCCGGGTGGGCCTGGAGGGCGGCGCGTCCCGCCGGGACATGGTGGCGAGCGGTGCGGTGACCGCCGCGCTCAGCCTCATGCTGTTCGCCCACCCGCTGTTCAGCGTCGTCCCCGTCTTCTGGGTGTCGGCGGTGGTGCTGTCGCCGATGAGCCGCCGCCGGATCGTGGTGCTGTGCCTCGGCACCGGAACCGTCGCCGGGATCATCGCGAGCGCCGCGTCCAAGCACCTCTACCCCGACGGCGACATGCCCTGGCTCGTCCTCGTGCCCGTCATGATCGCGCTCTACAGCGGCATGTGCGGCCTCATCGCGTTCGTCAACCGGTACCAGCGCCGCATGTGGGACCTGCACCAGGAGACGCACGCCGCGCGGGACGCGCTCGCCCGGCTCGCCGTCACCGAGGAGCGGCTGCGCTTCTCCCGCGACCTGCACGACCTGCTCGGCCACAGCCTGTCCCTGATCGCGGTGAAGAGCGAGCTGGCCATGCGGCTCGCGGACGCCGACCCCGCCCGCGCCGGCGCGGAGATGGCCGACGTGCAGCGCGCCGCCCGTGACGCGCTCCGCGAGGTGCGCGCCGCCGTGCACGGCTACCGCGCCGTCGAGCTGGACGCCGAGCTGGCCGGGGTGCGGGCCGTGCTGGAGGCCGCCGGGGTGCGCTGCGACGCCGGGAGCGTGCCGGACGGCCTGCCGCCCGAGGTCCGCTCGGTGCTCGCCTGGGTGATCCGGGAGGGCGCCACGAACGTGATCAAGCACAGCGAGGCCCGGCACTGCGCCGTCGCCCTCACCGCGTACGGCGGCTCCGTGGTGCTGGAGATGCGCAACGACGGCGTCCGCGCCGCCGACCGCAGGGAGGAGACCGGCGGTTCGGGGACCGGTGGTACGGGGACTGGCGGGGCGGAGACCGGCGGGGCGGAGACCGGCGGGGCGGGGCTGACCGGCCTCGCCGAGCGGGTCGCGGTGGTCGGCGGCGAGATCACCGCGGGCCCTCACGGCCGCGACGGCTTCCTGCTGCGCGCCGCCGTCCCGCTGCCCCGCGCCGAGCCGGACGGGACGCCCGCCGGACCGTCCGCGCCGGAGACCACCGCGACCACCGCGACCACCGCGACCACCGCGACCACCGGGGCCGCCGGCCCCGCGGAGGCCGCGCGGGCGCATGCGGGCGAGGGGAGCGGCCGGTGATCCGGATCCTGCTCGCCGACGACGAGCACCTCATCCGCGGCGCCGTCGCCGCGCTCCTCGGGCTGGAGCCCGACCTGGAGGTCGTCGCCGAGGCCGGCCGGGGCGACGAGGTCGCCGCCGCCGTCGCCGAGCACGATCCCGACGTCGCCGTCCTCGACATCGACATGCCCGGCGCGGACGGCCTCACCGTCGCCGAGGACCTCGCCGCCGCGGGCGCCCGCTGCGCGGTGTGCATCCTCACCAGCTTCGGCCGCCCCGGGTACCTGCGCCGCGCGATGGCCGCCGGGGTGCGCGGGTTCGTCGCCAAGGACGCGCCGACGCACGAGCTGGCCGCCGCGATCCGCAAGGTCCACGGCGGCGGCCGCTACCTGGACGCCGAGCTCGCCGCGACCGCGATGGCCGCCGGCGACAACCCGCTGACCGAGCGCGAGCGCGAGATCCTCCGGCTCACCGGCGCCGGCACCGAGACCGCCCGCATCGCGACGCTGCTGCACCTGTCGGAGGGCACCGTCCGCAACTACCTCTCCACGGCGATGAGCAAGCTCGGCGAGCCGTCCCGCTTCGCCGCCGTCCGCGCCGCCCAGGAGATGGGCTGGATCTGACGCGCCCCCGTAGGCTGGTGCCGTGACTGAGCCTCTGGTGCCGCGGATGCGGGAGTTCGGTGAGACGATCTTCGCGGAGATGTCCGCGCTGGCCACGGCCACCGGGTCGATCAACCTCGGGCAGGGCTTCCCGGACGAGGACGGCCCGAAGGCGATGCTGGACGTCGCGGTCGAGGCGATCCGGTCGGGCGGCAACCAGTACCCGCCGGGGCCCGGGGTGCCGGAGCTGCGCGAGGCCGTGGCGGAGCAGCGGCTGGAGCGGTACGGGCTGGCCTACGACCCGATGTCCGAGGTGTACGTGACCGTCGGCGCGACGGAGGGCATCGCCGCGTCCGTGCTAGCGCTCGCCGGGGCGGGCGACGAGGTCATCGTGTTCGAGCCGTACTACGACTCGTACGCCGCCGTGATCGCGCTGGCCGGGGCGGTGCGCAGGCCCGTCATGCTGCGTCCCGTGGAAGGCCGCTTCACGTTCGACCCCGACGAGCTGCGCGCCGCGGTCGGCCCGCGCACCAAGGCGATCCTGGTGAACTCGCCGCACAACCCGGCCGGGACGGTGTTCACCCGCGGTGAGCTGGAGGCCATCGCGGGCGTGTGCCGCGAGCACGACCTGGTCGCGATCACCGACGAGGTGTACGAGTACCTGACGTTCGACGGCACCGAGCACATCCCGCTCGCCACGCTCGACGGGATGCGGGAGCGGACGGTGTCGGTGTCGTCGGCGGGCAAGACGTTCTCCGCCACCGGCTGGAAGACCGGCTGGGTCACCGCGCCGGCCCGGTACGTCCGGGCCGTCCAGACCGTCAAGCAGTTCCTCACCTACGCCGTCAGCGCCCCCTACCAGCGGGCCGCCGCGTACGCGCTGGGGAACGAGACGGCGTGGGTCGCGGAGCTGCGCGCGTCCTTGCAGGCCAAGCGGGACCGGCTCGTCGCCGGGCTGGAGGCGGCCGGCTTCACCGCGTACCGGCCGCAGGGCACCTACTTCGTGCAGGCCGACATCCGGCCGCTGGGCTTCTCCGACGGGCTGGAGCTGGCGCGCGCGCTGCCCTCGAAGGCGGGCGTCGTCGCGATCCCGACGCAGGTGTTCTACGACCACGCGGAGGCGGGCGCCCACTTCGTCCGGTTCGCGTTCTGCAAGAAGGACGAGGTCATCGACGAGGCCGTGGAACGCCTCCGCCGCCTCGCCTGATCCGTCCCCGGGCGGAGATTGCCGAACGGGCGGCGTTCCTTGGGCTGGTTTCGCCCATGAGCGCCGCCCGCCGCGCGGCTAGCGTTCGGGCCGTGGGCCGGAACGGGGACTCGCTCGACGGCGAGCGGATTCTGATCGCGCTGGGCGGCAACGCCATGACGGCGCCGGACGGCAGCGCGACGCCGGCCGCGCAGGCGGCGGCGATCGAGGTCGCGATGCGGCACGTCGCGGAGCTGGTGGCGGCGGGGGCGCGGGTCGCGCTGACGCACGGCAACGGCCCGCAGGTCGGCAACCTGCTGATCAAGAACCAGCTGGCGGCGGCGGTGGTGCCGCCGGTGCCGCTGGACTGGTGCGGCGCGCAGCCCCAGGCCACCGTCGGCGTGATGATCATGAACGCGCTGGAGCGGGCGCTCGCCGCGCTCGGCGCGCCGCGCCCGGTGTCCACGGTGGTGACGCGGACGCTGGTGGACGCCGCCGACCCCGGGTTCGCGGACCCGGCGAAGCCGGTCGGCCGGTACTTCCCGGCGGAGGAGGCGCGCCGGTTCGCCGCGCTCGGCCAGGTGTGGCGGCCGTTCGGCGACCGGGGGTGGCGGCGCGTCGTCGCGTCCCCGGAGCCGCTCGACATCCTCGACGCGGGCGCGGCGATGCTGCTGCTGGACGCCGGGCACGTGGTGGTCGCGGCGGGCGGCGGGGGAGCGCCGGTCGTCCGGGCGGGCGGCGCGCTGCGCGGCGTCGAGGCGGTCGTCGACAAGGACCTGGCGGCGCAGCTGCTGGCGTGCCGGCTCGGCGCGTCCACGCTGGTGATCGCCACGGACGTGGAGCACGCGGTGGCCGGGTTCGGCACCCCGGCGGCGCGGCCGCTGCGCCGCACCACGGCCGCCGAGCTGGCCCGGCTCGCCGCCGCCGGGCACTTCGCGGCGGGCAGCATGGGCCCGAAGGTGGAGGCGGTGCGGCGGTTCGTCGCCGCGGGCGGGCGGCGCGCGGCGATCGCGTCGCTGCCCCGGCTCGGCGCGGCGGCGCGCGGCCGCGCCGGGACGGTCGTGGAGGCGTGACCCGGGGTAGAGAACGATCAGCAGAGCAGCCGAGGAGCGACGACGTGCCCGATCCCATCGAAGTCCGCAAGATCCCCATCGAGAGCGTGACCGACGCGTCCGGGCTGGCCCGGCTGATCGACGACGGCGTGCTGGAGGCCGACCGCGTCCTCGCGGTGGTCGGCAAGACCGAGGGCAACGGCGGCGTGAACGACTACACGCGGCTGCTGGCCGACCGCGCGTTCCGGGAGGTGCTGGTCGCGAAGGGCACCCGCCCGGCGGAGGAGGTGGCGCGCGTCCCGCTGGTGTGGTCGGGCGGCACCGACGGGGTGCTGAGCCCGCACGCGACCGTGTTCGCGACCGTCGACCCGGCGAAGGCGCCGCGCACGGACGAGCCGCGCCTGTCGGTCGGCGTCGCGATGAGCGAGGTGATCCTGCCCGAGGACATCGGCCGCCCGGCGATGGTGGAGACGGTCGCCGCCGGCGTCCGCGACGCGATGAAGATCGCCGGGATCGACGACCCGGCCGACGTCCACTACGTGCAGACCAAGACGCCGCTGCTCACCCTCGACACCATCAACGACGCCAAGTCGCGCGGCCGCGACGTCGTCACCGAGGACACCCTGAAGTCGATGGACATCTCCAACTCGACGACCGCGCTCGGCATCGCCGTCGCGCTCGGGGAGATCGAGCCGCCGTCGGCCGAGCAGATCCACAAGGACCTGTCGCTGTTCTCGTCGGTCGCGTCGTGCTCGTCCGGCGTGGAGCTGGACCGGGCGCAGATCGTCGTCGTCGGGAACGTGCGCGGGATCGGCGGCCGGTACCGGGCCGGGCACGGTGTGATGAAGGACGCACTCGACGCCGACGGCGTCTGGGACGCGATCCGCTCCACCGGCCTCGACCTGCCGGAGCGGCCCCGCACGTCCGACCTCGGCGACCGTCTCGTCAACGTGTTCATCAAGTGCGAGGCGGACCCGTCCGGGTCGGTGCGGGGGCGCCGCAACATCATGCTGGACGACTCCGACGTGCACTGGCACCGGCAGATCAAGGCGTGCGTCGGCGGCGTCGCGGCGTCCGTCACGGGCGATCCGGCGGTGTTCGTGTCGGTCGCGGCCGTGCACCAGGGCCCGTCCGGCGGCGGCACCGTCGCGGCGATCGCCGACCTCGGCCAATAGGCCCGGCGCGATGTCGGATACAGGGAGTATCCGAATCGGTACCCACGGCGGTCGCCGGAGGATATAGCCTTCCTGCCGTGTCCGGACTGACCATTCCCGAATCCCGGTTCCCCGGGGACGACGGCGGCGCCGATCCCCGGCTGTGCGAGGCCCTCGCCGGATACGCGGCCGGGCGCGTCGGCCAGCACGCCGTGCTGCGGCGGCTGCAGAACGCGCGGCTGCTCGTGCCGATCGTCGCCGTCCTCACCGAAGAGGAGGACGTGGAGCCCGGCGAGCTCCGCCGGGAGAAGTCCAGCGACATGGCCCTGCCGACGCTGATCGGCGACGACGGCCGCCGCGGCGTGCTCGGCTTCACCTGCATGGACACGATGAAGGCGTGGCGCGCCGACGCCCGCCCCGTCGCGGTCCGCGCCGGCGACGCCTGCCGCGCCGTCCTCGACGAGGGCGCGGACGCGCTGGTCGTGGACGTGGCTGGCCCCGTCCCGTTCGCGGTGGAGGGGCTGCGGCTGCACCTGCTCGCCGAGGGCCGGCCGGTGCCGCCGCCGCACGAGGACCCCGACGTGCTCGCCGCCGTCGAGGCGGCGTTCGGCTCCGACCAGGCCGTCACGGGGGTCCGGCTCACCGAGGGCACGTCCGCGGAGCTGGCCGTGCGGTTCGCGGTGGTGCCGGGGCACGACGAGCGGGTCACGGTGCAGCGGGTGTCGGACCGGCTCGCCGAGGTGCTGCGCGGCCGGATCGTCGGCGGCGTCGAGCTCAGCGTCGTCCGGCGGGGCTGACGGCCCGAGAAAACCGTTGGCGCCCGGCGGAGCGCCGTCGGCATGCTGGGCCGATGCACGAGATCGACGTGGACGCCTTCGTCGCGGACGGCTTCGTCCGGGTGCCGGAGGCGTTCCCCCGGGACCTGGCCGCGGAGTGCCGCGCGATCCTCTGGCGCGACACCGGCTGCGATCCCGGCGACCGCTCGACCTGGACGAAGCCGGTGGTCCGGCTCGGCGGGTACGCGCAGCCGCCGTTCCGCGCGGCGGCGAACACGCCGCGCCTGCACGCCGCCTACGACGCGGTGGTGGGGAAGGGCGCGTGGGAGGAGCCGGGCGGCCTCGGAACGTTCCCGATCCGGTTCCCGAGCGACGCGGAGCCGGGCGACGACGGCTGGCACATCGACGCGAGCATCCCCGGCGACGACCCGTCCGACATCTGGGGATACCGGGTGAACCTGGCGTCGAAGGGGCGGGCGCTGCTGATGCTGTTCCTGTTCTCCGACGTGGGCGAGGACGACGCCCCCACCCGCATCCGCGTCGGCTCCCACCTGGACGTCCCGCCGATCCTGGAACCGGCGGGCGACGAGGGCGTCGCCTTCATGGACCTCGCGCGGAAGGCCGTGCCGGCGTCGGAACACCGTTCCGTCGCGTTCGCGACCGGGCGGGCCGGTGACGTGTACCTGTGCCACCCGTTCCTGGTGCACGCCGCTCAGCCGCATCACGGCACGGAGGTCAAGTTCATGGCGCAGCCGCCATTGCTGCCGTCGGGGCCGCTCCCCGAATCGTCCCCCGTGTGGACGGCGATCCAGCGAGGTCTCGGGCGCTAACGCATCTACGCTTAGCCGCTCGACCCCGTTGGGAGAATCACCGTGCTCACCATGCAGGACGCCCTGATCCGGCTCACCGGCCACTGGGCGGGGCACGGCTGCCTCGTCGGGCAGCCGATGAACACCGAGGTCGGGGCGGGCACGCTCAACCCGAACACCGCCCTGCGCGTGCTCGGGCCCGAGCCGTGGCGCGTCGCCTACGTCGAGCCGAGCGTCCGGCCCGATGACTCCCGCTACGGCGACAACCCGAACCGGCTCCAGACCCACACCCAGTTCCAGGTGATCCTCAAGCCGGAGCCGGGCGACGCGCAGGAGCTGTACCTCGGCAGCCTCGCCGCGCTGGGCATCGACCTGCGCGCCCACGACGTCCGGTTCGTCGAGGACGACTGGGCGTCGCCCGCGCTCGGCGCGTGGGGGCTCGGCTGGGAGGTCTGGCTGGACGGGCTGGAGATCACCCAGTTCACGTACTTCCAGCAGTCCGGGGGGATCGCGCTCGACCCCGTCTCGGTCGAGATCACCTACGGGATGGAGCGCATCCTGATGGCGCTGCAGGGCGTCTCGCACTTCAAGGACATCGAGTACGCGCCCGGCATCTCCTACGGCGAGGCGTTCGGGCAGTCCGAGTACGAGATGAGCCGCTACTACCTCGACGACGCCGACATCGCGGCGAACCGGGAGCTGTTCGAGACGTACGCGGCGGAGGCGCGCCGGATGCTGGACGCCCGGCTGCCCGTCCCCGCCCACTCCTGCGTGCTGAAGTGCTCGCACGCGTTCAACGTGCTGGACGCGCGCGGCGCGATCGGCACCGCCGAGCGGGCCCGCGCGTTCGCGCGGATGCGGGGCCTCGCCCACGAGGTCGCCGCCCTGTGGATCGAGCGCCGCGCCGAACTCGGCCATCCGCTCGGCGACGCCACCGTCTTCGAGATCGCCCCGGAGAAGTCGGCCCTTCCCGAGATCGCCGCACCGGCCGCGTTCGCGCTGGAGATCGGCGTGGAGGAACTGCCGCCGGGCGAGGTGCGGCCCGCGGCGGAGGCCGTCGCGGAACGGCTCCGCGACGGGCTGGAGGAGGCGGGCCTGCTCACCGACGCCTCCGAGGTCGACGCCTTCTCGACGCCCCGCCGCCTCATCGCCGTCGTCCGGGACGTGGAGCCGAGGTCCCCGGACACCGAGGAGGTCGTGCGGGGGCCGAGGCTCGCCGCCGCCTACGGCGCGGACGGGGAGCCGACGCGGGCGCTGCTCGGGTTCGCGCGCGGGCAGGGCATCGACGCCGCCGACGTCCGGAAGATCACCGTCGGCGGCAAGGAGTACGCGGCGCACGTCCGGACGGTCGCCGGGAAGCCCGCCGCGCACGTCCTCTCCGGGCTGCTCCCCGAGATCGTCTCCGGGCTGCGCGCCGGCAAGAACATGCGCTGGAACGTCCCCGGCCTGTCGTTCGCGCGCCCGGTCCGTCGGGTGCTGGCCCTGCTGGGGCACCGGCAGATCGTGCTGGACGAGCTGAACCAGGGCAGGATGACCGACGTCCACCGCACCGCCGACCCGTCCCGGGTGCCGGTGCCGGACGCGCTGTCGCTGGTCGGCGTCCTCCGGGAGCACGGCATCGAGCCCGATCCGGCGCGGCGCCGCACCCGGGTCATCGAGGACGCGCGGGCGCTCGCCGCGCGCCACGGCGGGACCGTCGACTTCGCCGCGGAGCAGGACCTCGTCGAGGAGATCGTCGACCTGGTCGAGGAGCCCGTCGCGATCCTCGGGTCCTTCGACGCGGCCTACCTCGACCTGCCCGAGGAGATCCTCACCACGGTCATGCGCAAGCACCAGCGGTACCTGCCGGTGCGCGGGCCGTCCGGACGGCTGCTCCCGCACTTCGTCACCGTCGCCAACGGCGAATGCGACCACGGCGTGGTCCGGGCGGGGAACGAGGCCGTCATCCGCGCCCGCTACGAGGACGCCGCGTTCTTCTTCCGGCAGGACCTCCGCCGGACGCCGGACGAGATCAAGCAGGGCCTGGACCGGCTCACGTTCACCGGACGGCTCGGCTCGATGGCGGACCGGTCGGCCCGCATCGCCGCGATCGCCGCGGACATCGCCGACCGCGCCGGCCTCGGCGCGGACGAGCACGCGCCGCTCGCCCGCGCCGCCGCGCTCGCCAAGTTCGACCTGGCCTCGTCCGTGGTCATCGAGCTGCCAGGCCTCGCCGGGACGATGGCCCGCGAGTACGCCCGGCGCGCGGGGGAGGACGCCGCCGTCGCGCAGGCCCTCTACGAGATGGAGCTGCCGCGCTCGGCCGGGGACGCGCTCCCGGCGAGCGCCGCCGGCGCCGTCCTCGCCGCCGCGGACCGGCTCGACCTGCTCGCCGGGCTGTTCGCCGCGGGCGCCGCGCCGACCGGCGGGTCCGACCCGTTCGGGCTGCGCCGCGCCGCGCTCGGGCTGACCGCGATCCTGCGGGCCGTCCCGCGCCTGGCCCCGCTCACGGTCGGCGACGGGCTCGCGGCCGCCGCCCGGCACCAGCCCGTCGAGGTGCCGCCGGACGCGCTCGCCGAGGCGGAGCGGTTCGCCGCGCGGCGGCTGGAGCAGAGCCTGCTGGACGAGGGGCTGCCGATCCCGGCCGTCCGGGCCGTCCGGCCGCTCGCGGGCGCCCCGGCCCGCGCCGCCCGCGCCGCGTCCGACCTGGTGGAACTGCTCCGCACGGACGAGTTCGCGCGGCTCACGACCGCGCTGCAGCGGGTGCTGCGGATCGTCCCCGAGGGGACGGAGGCCGGCCATGACCCCGGCCTGTTCGCCGAGCCCGCCGAAGGCCGCCTGGCCGAGGCGTTCGCGCGGCTCCGCGACGGGCTCCCGGAGCAGCCGCCGCTGCCGGAGTTCGCGTCGGCCGCGGCCGGGCTGCCCGGCCCGATCGACGCCTACTTCGACGACGTCATGGTGATGGACAAGGACCTGCGCCTGCGCGCGAACCGGCTGGGCCTCCTCGCCGCGATCCGCGACCTGGTCGTCCCGCTCCTCGACTGGCGCGAGATCGGCTAGTCCTGGCCGACCTCGGCCGGTGCCGGACGGCCTCAGTACCGGGTGGCCTCAGTACCAGGTGACGGGGAGGCCGTGCGGCGGGCCCTCGCCGAGGACCCGCCGCTCGCCGCCCGGCCACAGCCGCAGCGTCAGCAGCGGGGTGCCCTGGATGTGCGTTCCCTCGGGCGGCTCGAACGCCAGGTGCGCCACCGGCGCGTCGCGGGTCGCCGCCGCCCCGGCCGCCTCGATGTGCCGGTGGACGCGCGCGGCCTCCTCGTCCGGCAGGTACTGGATCATGACGGAGTGCCAGACGACGGTGACGGCGCCGCGCTCGGGGGCGAGGCCGTCCAGGAAGTCCCCGGCGCCGGCCCGGACCACCGTCGCCGGGACGCGCGCCGCCACCTCCAGCGCGGCGCGCAGCCGCTCGACGCGGGCGGTCTGGTCGGGCCACACGTAGGACAGCAGCCGCAGCCGCGCCTCCGGCGCCGCCGCGTCGAGCGGGGCGAGGTCGCAGCCGAGCCGCGCGGCGATCCGCAGCGGGACGGCCTCCGGGGGCGTGCCGCGCCACGCGTCCGGCAGCACGACCGGGGAGTCCGGCCCGTACCCGCCGCCGTCGAACAGCAGCCGGTAATGGTCGGCGCGCAGGTTCAGCCCGGCGCTCGCGCCGATCTCCAGCAGCCGGACCGGCAGCCCGGTCGCGGCGGCCACCGCCAGCAGCCCGCCGATCAGCGGCGCGGCCCGGCCGACCTCGTTGGTCTGCGGCGGGTCGGCGAGGCCCGCGCGGACCTCGGCCGCGTGCCGGGCCAGCACGTCGCGGAACGCGGGCCACGCCGCGAGCGGGTCGGCGGTCCCGCCGGCGGTCGGGTAGTGCGCCGCGAGCTCCGGCGCCCGGCCCTCCAGCACGATCCGGTGCACGGTGCCGAGCATCCGCAGCGCCAGCGCGCTGGACGCGCGACCTCCGAGCACCCCGGCGACCGGCCCGCCGGCGTCCGCGTCGTCCGCCGCCCGCGCCAGCAGCTCCGCGTACATCGGCGAACCCTGCCCGGCGCACACCCGCGCCTGGGCGAGCAGCTCCCCGCGCACCCCGCTCTCCCCGCTTCCCTGGCGCTCCCCGCTTTCCTCGCGCACCGCGCCACCTCCCCGCCTCCGCCGGTCCGCCCGCCGGGCGGCCCCGTCTTCGTCAACAGTCACCGTTGTCGCCGCCCGCGTCCCGCGGTCATGATCAAAATACCTGGGATGGAAGGGGTCAAAGGTGACAAACCTCCACGATGGACGGGAGTACCGCGCGCGCGGCTGGTGGCGGGACGGGACGTTCCTGGACGACCTCGCCGCGCGGGCCGCCGCCGCGCCGGACCGGCCGGCGGTCGTCAGCCACTTCTGGGAGACCGCGGACGGCCCCGACACCGTGCTGACCTGGGCGGAGCTGGCCGAGCGGGTGGAGCGCTGCGCCGCCGGCCTCGCCGCGCTCGGCGTCCGCCCCGGCGACCGGGTCGCGATGCAGCTGGTCAACCAGTGGCAGGCGACCGTCCTCGCGCTCGGCTGCGGCCGCGCGGGCGCGGCGGTGGTCCCGTACTACATCGCCTCAGGCGCCGCCGACACCGAGTGGATCCTGCGCGAGTCGGGCGCGGTCGCGGTCGTGTCCCTGGACGAGGTGCGCGGCCTCGACATCGCCGCGACCATCGCGGGGATGCGCGACCGGCTGCCCGCGCTGCGGCACCAGATCGTCGTCGGCGGGAAGGTCCCCGAGGGCGCGGTCGGGTTCGAGGACGGGCTGCTGGCCTCGGACGCCGCGCCGCCCGAGCACCGTCCCGGCGGCGACGACGTCTTCCAGATCATGTACACCTCGGGGACGACCGGCCGCCCCAAGGGAGTCCGGCACTCCTTCAACACGCTGTACGCGATGGCGCGCTCGTTCACCGTCCCGCTCGGCCTCGGCCCTGACGACGTGCTGTCCACCCCCTGCATCGTCGGCGGGCAGGGCGGCTGGCTGTACGGGATGCTCGCGCCGCTCGTCGCGGGCGCGACGGCGGTGTGGGCGGACGCGTTCAAGCCGGGCGACTTCCTCGACCTCGCCGCCGGGTACGGGATCACGACCGCGTACTTCACGCCGCTGATCCTGGACGAGCTGGTCGCCGAGCAGCGCGAGAACCCGCGCCCGCTCGCGCTCCGGCACATGGTCACCGGCTCCACGCCGATCCCGCCGGGCCTGCCCGCGCGGTTCCGCGAGACGTTCGGGTTCCCCGTCCGCCCGCTGTGGGGGATGACCGAGAACGGCGGCGTCACCATCGGCCGCGACGACGACCCGCCGGACTGGGCGGCGCGCAGCGACGGCCGCCCCGTCGACTGGATGGAGGTCCGGCTCGTCGGCGAGGACGGCGCGCCGGTCGACGGGCCGGGGCGGCTGGAGGTGCGCGGCGCGAACCTGTGCCTCGGCTACGAGGGCGCCGACGACGTCTTCGCCGCGTCGGTGCACGACGGCTGGTTCGCCACCGGCGACCTGGCCCGGCCGGACGGCCGCGGCGGCATCAAGATCATCGGCCGCACCAAGGACATGATCAACAAGGGCGGGCTGCACGTGCCCGCCGTCGCCGTCGAGGAGGTGCTGCGCGCCCACCCGCGGATCGCCGAGATCGCGGTCGTCGGCGAGCCCGAGCCGCTGCTCGGCGAGACCGTCGTCGCCGTCGTGGTGCCGGACGGCGAGCCCCCCGCCCTGGAGGACCTGCACCGCCTCGTCCGGGACGCGGGCATGACGCCCGGCTACGAGCCGGACCGGCTGGAGGTCGTCGCCGAGCTGCCGAAGACGCCGACCGGGAAGGTCCGCAAGCGCGCCATCGAGGAGGAACTCGCCCGCCGCGCGAGCACCGCCGCCGCACCGTGAGCTCCCTGCGCCGCGGCGCGGTGATCCGTTCGCGCGCGCACGCGCTGAGCCCGTCCCGGCGGCGGGCGCTGGCGCTGACGTCGGTGATCCTCGCCAACGTGATGGCGGTGATCGACTACAACATCGTCAGCGTCGCGATCCCGCGGCTGCTGCGCGCCTTCCCGGGCAGCACCCTCGCCGGACTGTCCTGGACGATCACGGGCTACACCGTGGTGTTCGCCGCCGTGCTGCTGCCCGCCGGCGGCATGGCGGACCGGCTCGGGCCCAAGCGGATCTTCCTCACCGGGCTCGCGGTGTTCACCGCCGGCTCGGCCGCCTGCGCGCTCGCGCCCGGCCCGCTCGGGCTGGTGCTCGCCCGGCTGCTGCAGGCCACCGGCGGCGGCGCGGTCGTCGCGCTCGCGATCTCCGTCGGGCTCAGCGAGTTCCCCGGCCGCGCCGGGCACGCCTTCGGGCTGCTCGGCGCGGTGTCCGGGATCGCCGGGGCGAGCGGGCCCGCGCTCGGCTCGGCGCTGATGGCGCTCGGCGGCTGGCGCTGGATCTTCCTGATCAACCTGCCGCTCGGCGCGCTCGCGCTGGCCTGCGGCGCCGCCGGCATCCCGCCCGGGACGCGGACGGGACGCGGCCTGCCCGACCTCGCCGGGGTCGCGCTGCTCGCGGGCGGCGTCGCCGCGCTGGTGCTCGGGCTCGTCCAGGGCCCCGAATGGGGCTGGACGGACCCGGCGGTCCTCGGCGCCGCCGCCGGCGGCACCGCGCTGACCTGGCTCGGCGTGCGCCGGTCGGCGCGCCACCCGCGTCCGGCCGCGGACTTCGCGCTGCTGCGCGCCGCGTCGACGGCGGCGGGGAACGCGGCCATGGCGCTGATGAGCGTCACCCAGTTCGCGGTCGCGCTGTGCGTCGCGCTGTACCTCACCGAACGGTGGGGCTACTCGGCGCTCACCGCCGCGCTCGCGCTCACCCCGGGCCCGCTGACCTCCGCCGCGGTGTCCTGGTGCGCCGGGCCGCTGGTGCGGCGGGCGGGCGCGCGGTCCGTCGCCGTGGCGGGCGGGCTCCTCGGCGCCGCGGGCTGGTGCTGGCCGCTCGCCGCCGAGGCGGTGGCCGGGGGCCGCGCCTACGCGGTGATCGTGCTGCCCGCGCTCGTCGCCGGCACGGCCGGGATGGCGGCCACCGCGGTCGCGGTCGAGACGATCGCGATGGAGGCCGTCCCGCCCGCCCGGTACGGCAGCGGCAGCGCGCTGATCATGCTGGCGCGGTCGGCGGGCGCCGCGGTCGGCATCGGCGGCCTGGCCGCCGTGCTGCACGAGCCGTCCGCGCGCGGGTTTGACGCCGCGTGGGCCGGGCTCGCCGCCGGAATGCTCGCCGCCGCCGTCGCGGGTGCCGCCGGCACGCGCGGCGCCCGCGACCCGGAAAGCGGTCGCGGGCGCCGCCGCGCCGTTTCCGCCGAAGGCGGGGCGCGACACTGATCAATGGCCTGAACGGTCGGACCGGAAATTGCCGGAGACCGCGACGGTCATTCGGCCGGCCAACGGGCGGGCCATTGTCGCGATACCGTCATGCCATTTTCGGCGGGCGAATTGTCACCACGGCTTCGTGCGCATGCGTCTCACCTCCCCGCGCTCGCCGGAACTCAGGGTGCGGGCGGTCGTCACCACGGAGGAGTGCGCATCCCGTTCACCTCCCCTCGGCCGGATCGGACGGGACCTGGAAGATCACCACGGGGTCGTGCGCATGGGGCCACCTTCCCTTCTGGCCGGCTCGGGGCCCGGCGATCGCGGACCCCGCGGATCGGGGGCGGGCGCCGGGGGCCCGTGCGGGCGCGCCCCGGCGCACCGGTCACAGGCTCAGCAGGACGAAGTGCTGGGGGAGGTGCACCGCCAGGCCGAGCGGCATCGACGCGGTGATCGTCGCGGTGTCGCCGTGCACGCGCAGCGCCAGCGCCGACTCCTCGCCGTCCAGCAGCGTCACGCCCGCGCGGAAGTCGCCGAGCAGCACCCGGTCCCGCGCGATCATGCGGGTCCGGGTGATGCGCAGGCCCGCCGCGTCCAGCGCGGGCAGCGCGCCCGCGCCGACGAGCCGCCAGTACAGCGCCGGGTGCATGACCAGCCCGTCGCACGACCCGCCGGTCTCCTCCACCTCGGCGCACGCCGCCATCAGCGCGTCCATCGGCTCCCCGGCCGGCGCGTCCAGGCGGCGCAGGCCGTCGAGGTTCAGCAGGCCGGTGATCGCGCCGTCGCCGCTGCCGTGCAGCAGCACCTCGTTCTCCACCGTGCACAACCGGACGATCACGCGGTGCTCCACGAACCGCGCCAGCAGCGCGGGGTCGCGGGTCAGCTCGGCCGGCACCGGGACGGCCACCGAGATCTCCGTCAGCTCGGCCTTGGCCGCCGCGGCGCGGAACGCCGCCTCGGGCGTCGCCCGGTAGGCGGTCCCGCTCGCGCCGCCGCCGTCGGCGGGCAGCTCGCGCACGTACCGCAGCGGCCCGCCGGTGACGGTGCCGCCCTTCGTCTGCTCCCGGACGGTCGGCCGGGGCCGCGTCGAGGCCAGCGGGAAGAGCGCGGTCAGCGGCCTGCGGACGCGGACGGCGGCGTCGCCGCCGGCCGCCCGGGCCACCGCGACCGCCAGCTCCTCGCCCGGCCCGCGCTCGCGCAGGGCGGGGTCGTCGATGAGGTAGTCCAGCACGGGAGCTCCCATCACGCGCGCCCCGCGCCGTCCCCGGTTCTCGGGGCGGGCAGGCCGCGCGGCGCCGATGCCGCACGGCGCGATCTTGCGCCGTGCCAGCCCGAGAGTAAGCAAAGTCCGGCGAAATGAAAAGGGTCCCCGACGATCTTGTCGGCGGAAATTCGCCGTGATACAACGGCTCTGCGGATTGGCTTCTCCAGCTCAGGACGGTGAATACATGCGGCACCCGGAGAAAAGTGGTGGACGGGCCGCCGCATTCACCGATCCGGTCATTGACGGGACCACCGGGACCGGCAGCAGGCCGGCGGCCCGCCCGGCCCCCGGCTGCCCCCTGCGCGCCGCCGCCCTCGCCGCGGAGGCCGGTGCGGAGGCCGGCGCGGCGGAGCCCGCGAACGCCCCCGCCGGCGGAGGGACGCCGCCGGCCGGGACGCCGGACGACGGCCGGTGAGCGCCGTGGCCCCGGCGCTCGCCGGCATCCCCTGGCGGCGCGCCGCCCGCCCGGGCGAGCCGCGCGACGCCGAACCCGAGTGGCACCGCCGGTTCCGCACCGCCTGGGAGACCCCGTCCCGCACCCGGTCCACCGAGGAGCTCGGGCTGCTGGAGGCGGCCCGCCCGCTCATCGACGACGCGCGGCGCACCCTGCGCGAATGCCTGCTCTCCGACCTCGGCCCGGACGTCCCGCACGGCCTGCCCGACCTGCTCGCCGCGACGTCGCCGCTCGGCTGGCTCACCATGGCCGTCCAGCCCGCCCTCGCCGAGGAGCTGGCGGCGGCGTCCGCCCGCGGCCTGGACGGCGCCACGCCGCAGGACCGGTACGCGGCCTTCGTGCGCGGGCTCGCCGACCCCGGCCGGGCGCTGCGGATCTGGGCGGCGTACCCGGTCCTCGCGCGGCAGGCCGTCGAGATCCTGGACGACTGGGTGTCGGCGCGGCTGGCGTTCGCCCGCGAGCTGGCCGCCGACCTGCCCGCCGTCACCGCCGCGTTCGGCGGCGGCGCGGGGCTCGGCCCGCTGACCGGCGTCGAGTTCGGCCAGGGGGAGACGCACCGCGGCGGCCGCACCGTCGCGATCGTCCGGTTCGAGCGGATCGCGCTCGTCCACAAGCCCCGGTCCCTCGGCGTCGACCTGTGCTTCGACCGGCTCCTCGGCTGGTTCAACGACGCCGGCGTCCCGCACCCCTTGCGCCGTCCCCGCCTCCTCGACCGCGGCGACCGCGGCTGGAGCGAGTACATCGAGCCCGCGCCCTGCGCGCCCGCCGACCTCCCCGCGTTCTTCTGGCGGATGGGCGCGCTGCTCGCGCTCACCCACGCCGTGCACGGCTACGACCTGCACGCCGACAACGTGATCGCGGCGGGCGCGGACCCCGTCGTCATCGACCTCGAAGCGCTGTTCCACACGTCCGGGACCCAGCCGAACGCGCGCCGCGCCCGGCTCGGCGACCCGGCCGCCGCGCGGCTGGACACGTCCGTGCTGCGCACCGGGCTGCTGCCCGGCCCGCTCGTCATGCCGGACGTGGACACCGAGCGGCCCTTCGGCGTCGACATCAGCCCGCTCGGCACCGTCCCCGACCGCCGCTCCCTCATCCCGACGCCGCTCGCCGACGACCCCGGCACCGACCGGATGCGGGTCCGCCTCGGCTACCGCACCGTCCCGCCGCCCGCCGGACGGCTCCGCCTTCCCGGCGGCGGCACCGTCGACCCGCGTCCGCACCGCGACGCGCTGGTCGCCGGCTACACCGCCGCCTACCGCCGTCTCGCGTCCGCCGGGACGGGGCTCCTCGCGCCGGGCGGCCCGCTGGACGGATGCGCCGACGTGCCCGTCCGGCTGATCCAGCTGTCGACGTTCCTCTACGTCCGGCTGCTGCTGGAGAGCTGGCGCCCGGACGAGATGCGCGACGCCGCCCTGCGGGAGCGGGGCCTCGCCCGCCTCGACGCCGGCTGGCCCAGCGTCCCGCACCGCGACGCCCTCATCGCCGCGGAGAAGGCGGCGGTGTGGCGCGGGGAGGTGCCCGTCTTCGAGGTCCGCCCCGGCCACCGGGACGTGTGGCTGGAGGACGGGACGCGCCTCCCGGGCGTGCTGCCCGTCCCGCCGCTGGAGGAGACCGCCGCCCGGCTCGCCGCGCTGGACGAGGACGGCCTCGCCGCCCAGACCGCCATCATCGACGCAAGCCTCGCAGCCCTGCCCCCCGAACCCGCCCCCACCTCCGCCACCGCGTCAGGTCCGGCCACCGCGTCGGGGGATCCGCTGCGCGACGCGGTCGAGATCGTGCGGCGGCTGGACGCGTCGGCCGTGCGCTCGGGCGAGCGGATCGGGTGGCTCGGCGTCGAGGTCGTCGATGCCCAGACCCGCCGTGTCGCGTCCGCCGGCCTCGACCTGTACGGCGGGCTCCCCGGCATCGGGCTGTTCCTGACCTACCTGTGGGCCGTGACCGGCGAACCGTGGGTCGGAAGCCTCGCGGAGCGCGTCGCCGACGAGGTCGTCGCGCGGGTCGCCGCCGCATCCGCGGTCCGGGGAACGGTCCCGCCGCTCGGGCCCGTCTACCACCTGGCGCACGCCGCCGCCGTGCACGGCCGCCGCGACCTCGCCGAAGCGGCCCGCGACGCCCTGCTCCCGCCGGGGAACGGCCTCCCGTCCGGGGACGTCCTCGAAGGGGAGGCGGGCGCGGTGTTCAGCGCCCTCGCCCTGCACGCCGTCCTGCCCGGCGAGCAGCTCGCGGGCGTCGCCCGCGCCGCCGGGGAACGGCTCCTCGCCCGCGACCTCACCGATCCCGGGTTCGGCTACGGCGCGTCCGGCGCGGCCGTCGCGCTGGCCAGGCTGGACGAGCTGTGCCCCGACCCCCGGTTCGCGTCCCGTGCGCGGAGCCTCGCCGCCGGGGAGCGGGATCCGGGCCGCGACCCCGGCTGGTGCCAGGGCGCGGCGGGGGTCGCGCTCGCACGGCTGGAACTGGCCGCCCGGTACCGGTCGGACGCGGCCCTGCTGGAACGATCCCTCGCGACCGCGGCGGCCGTCCTGCGGGACGCCGCGCCCCAGGACGACTCGCTCTGCCACGGCGCGGCCGCCGTCCACGAGGCCCTGTCCGCCCTGGACGGGACCGCGCCCGCTCCGCGCCGCGACGCCTGGCGCACCGCCCTGCCGGAGCCCGCCCCCGGGCTGCTCGCCGGCCTGTCCGGCATCGGGTACGCGCTGCTGCGCCGCGCCCGGCCCGCCGAGGTGCCGCCGGTGCTCGCGCTGGCGCCGCCCGCCCCCTCCGCCAGCCTCCTGTTCCCCCCAGAGGAGACGCCATGACCGTGGACGTTCAGCCGGGACCGCTCGCGATCGACGGCGCGGAACCCGTGCGCACCGACCCGTGGCCCACCTACGACAAGGGCGACGTCTTCATCGAGGAGGAGGATCTGGAGGCCGCGCTCGACGCCGTCCGGGCCCGCCTCTACTTCCGCTACGACCACCGCCCCCACGCGGAGACGCGGACCGGCCGCCTGGAACGGGAGCTGTGCGCGTTCTTCGCCGCCCCGCACGCGCTGACCTGCGCCAGCGGCACCGCCGCGATCACCCTCGCGCTGCTCGCGCTGGACCTGCCGCCCGGCTCGCTCGTCGCGTGTCCCGCGTTCACGTTCGCGGCGACGCCGAGCGCGATCCTGCTGGCCGGGCACCGCCCGCTGCTCGTCGAGTGCGACGACGACCTGCACCTGGACGTCGCGGACCTGCGCCGCCGCCTCACCCCGGAGGTCCGCGCGGTCGTGGTGGTGCACATGCGCGGGTTCGCCTCCGACATGCCCGCGATCTGCGCCGTGGCCCGCGAGCACGGGATCCCCGTCGTCGAGGACGCGGTGCCCGCGCTCGGCGCCCGGCTCGGCGGCCGCCCGCTCGGCACGTTCGGCGACGCCGGGGCGTTCAGCACCCAGTCCGACAAGTCGCTGAACACCGGCGAGGGCGGGTTCCTGCTCACCCGCGACCCCGCCGTGCACGCCCGCGCGATCGTCTACTCCGGCGCCTACGAGGGGCGGATGGCCCGGCACTTCGACGGGCCGCCGCCGGCCGTCGACGACCTCGCCTACCCCATCTTCGGGCTGCGGATGGACGAGATCCGCGCGGCGCTGGCGTCCGCGCTGCTGCGGCGGCTGCCCGAACGGCTCGCCGCGCACCACCGCAACTACGACGACGTCGCCGCGCGGCTCGCGGACGTCCCCGGGATCGCGCTGCGCCGTCCCGTCGCCGACCACGCCTACCTCGGCGAGGCGCTGGTGTTCCGGCTGCCGGGTGCCGGTGCCGAGGCGACCGCCTGGACCGCCGCCGCGCTGCGCGCCGAGGGCATCGACGCGCGCGCTCGGCGACCCCGGCGACACCAACGTCCGCGCCTTCTGGAACTGGCGGTTCCTGTTCCCCGACCCGGCTCGCGCGCGCGCCGAGCTCCCCGTCACCGCCGCGCGGCTCGACGAGTCGGTCGACATCCCGCTGTCGGCCAACCTCACCGAACGCGACCGCGACCACGTGGTGACGGCGGTGCGGAAGGTGGCCGGGGCGGGACGCTGGTGATGGTCCGCGTCCTCTACGTGACCGGCTGGTGCCGCAGCGGCACGACGCTGCTCGGCAACCTGCTGGGGGAGTGCGACGGCGTCGTTCACGTCGGCGAGCTCCGTTACCTGTGGACGAACGGGATCCTCGGCCGCGGCACCAACACGCTGTGCGGCTGCGGCCTCGACGTCGCGTCCTGCCCGCTGTGGAAAGGCGTCGTCGCCCGCGTCGCCGGGGACGACCCGCAATGGCACGCCGAACGGGCCGTCCGCCTCCAGCAGGCCGCGCTGCGCACCCGCCACACCGGCCGCCGGCTCGCCGAGGCGCGCGGGGCCCGCGCCGCGCATCCCGCCGTCGCCGCCCTCGCCGCGCTCTACGCCGCGATCGCGGAGGAGTCGGGGGCGCGGCTGATCGTCGACACCGGCAAGTTCCCCGCCGAGGCCGCCGCGCTGTGCGGCGCGCCGGGGGTGGACGCCCGGGTCCTGCACGTCGTCCGCGACCCGCGCGCCACCGCCGAGTCGTGGCGGCGCGCCAAGGAGTACATCCCCGCGATGGGCGCCGCCCGCAGCACCGCGTACTGGACGGGCTTCAACCTCGCCTCCGAACGGGTCGCGCGCGCGTTCCCCCGCCGCTCCCTTCGGCTGCGGTACGAGGACTTCACCGCCGACCCGCGCGGGTCCCTCGCCCGCGTCATGGCGCACGCCGGGCTCGACGGCGAACCGCCCGCCGACGCGGACGGCCGCGCCGACCTCGGCGTCAACCACACCGTCACCGGCAACCCGGACCGGCTCCGGCGCGGCCCCGTCCGCATCCGCGAGGACGACGCGTGGACCCGCACGCAGCCGGCTCCGGCACGGCTGGTCGCCACCGCGCTCGCCCTGCCGCTGCTGGCCCGCTACCGCTACCCGCTCGTCCCGTCCGCGGCGGGCCCACCGGACCGGACGTCGCGGGACGAGGAGAAGGAGGGAGCGGCCTGATGGACCTCGGACTCACCGGACGCGTCGCCATGGTCGCCGCCGCGACCAGCGGGCTCGGCCTCGCCACCGCCCGCGAGATGGCCGCCGCCGGCGCCGACGTCGCGATCTGCGGCCGCGACCCCGACCGCCTCGACCGCGCCGCCGCCGAGATCGACAAGGCCGGGCCGGGACGCGTCGTCCCCACCCCGCTCGACGTCCTCGACCACGCCGCGTCCGCCGCCTGGGTGGACGCCACCGCCGCCGGCCTCGGCGGCCCGCACGTCCTGGTCACCAACGCGGGCGGGCCGCCCGGCGGCCCGGTGCTCGGCCGCGGCCTGGACGACTTCCGCGCGGCGGTCGAGCTGTGCGTGCTCAGCCACATCGCGCTCGTGCAGGCGGCGCTGCCGCACATGCGGGAGGCGGGCCACGGACGCGTCCTGATGATCGCCTCGGAGACGATGCGGCAGCCGACGCCGCGCTACGGACTGTCCAGCACCGTCCGGCCCGCGCTCGCCGGGTTCGCCCGGACGCTCGTCCGCGAGCTCGGGCCCGCCGGCGTCACCGTCAACGTCCTCGCGCCCGGCTACCACCGGACGCCCGCCGTCGCGGGGATGCCGGACCTCGACGAGGTCGCCGCGTCCATCCCCCTCGGCCGGCTCGGCCGACCGTCCGACTTCGGGGCCGTCGCCGCGTTCCTCGCGGGGGAGCAGGCCGGTTTCATCACCGGGACCACCCTCGTCGTCGACGGCGGCCTCGGCCAGGGCATCTGATCAGCCCCATAAGGAACACCCCCGGAAGGAACCAGGTGGACTTCGACGCCGTGCTCGCCAACCGCCGGATGGTGCGCCACTACCTCCCCGACCCGGTCCCGCCGGAGACGATCGACCGGATCACCGCCGTCGTCCGCAAGGCGCCGAGCGCGGGCTTCAGCCAGGGCCACCGCCTCCTCGTCGTCACCGACCCCGGCACCCGCAAGCGCGTCGCCGAGCTGGCCGAGGAGTCCTACTACACCGACCGCGGCGAGCCGCCGTGGTTGTCGGTCGCGCCCGTCCTGATGGTGCTCGGCATCTGCGAGGACGACTACCACGCCCGCTACACCAAGGCCGACAAGCTCGTCGACGGCCGGGAGATGGAGTGGCCCGCCCCCTACTGGTGGGTGGACTCCGGCGCGCTGCTGACGCTGATCCAGCTCACCGCGATCAACGAGGGCCTCGCGACCGGGTTCGCGACCGTCCGCGCCAAGGACGAGCTCGCCGCGTTCCTCGGCATCCCGCCGGAGATCGCCGTCGTCGGCCTGATCACCGTCGGCCGCGCCCACCCCGGCGCGCTGCGCCCCGCCGACCGCGAGCGGCTGCGCGGCCTGCGCAAGCCGTTCGGCGACCTCGTCCGCCACGAGTCGTGGAAGGACGGCGTCCCGCCGCCGAACCGGGGGACCGCCGCGTCCGCCTGACGGTCCCCGCCGCCCTGCCCGCGACCGGCCCGGCTCTCAGATGGTGGACGCGGTCACGCGCGGGTCCGCGGAGTCAATAGGATCGTCGGCATGCTGCGCTGGTTGACCGCGGGGGAGTCCCATGGCCCGGCCCTGACCGCGATCGTGGAGGGGCTGCCGGCCGGCGTGCGCGTGACCTCGGGGGACATCGCCGAGGACCTGCGCCGCCGGCGGCTCGGCCATGGGCGGGGCGCCCGGATGAAGTTCGAGCAGGACCAGGTGACGATCCTCGGCGGCGTCCGGCACGGGGTCACCCTCGGCGGCCCGGTCGCGATCCAGGTCGGCAACACCGAGTGGCCCAAGTGGGAGACGGTCATGTCGGCCGACCCCGTGGACGCCGACGTCCTCGCCGCCCAGGCCCGCAACGCGCCGCTGTCGCAGCCGCGGCCCGGCCACGCCGACCTCGTCGGCATCCAGAAGTACGGCTTCGACGACGCCCGCCCCGTCCTGGAGCGGGCGAGCGCGCGGGAGACCGCGGCGCGCGTCGCGCTCGGCACCGTCGCCAAGGCGTTCCTCAAGCAGGCCCTCGGCGTGGACGTGCTCAGCCACGTGATCGCGCTCGGCGAGGTCCAGGCGCCCGACGGCGTCCTGCCCGGCCCGGACGACCTCGCCGCCGTCGACGAGAGCCCGGTGCGCTGCTTCGACGCCGGGGCGTCCGCCGCGATGGTCGCGCACATCGACGAGATGAAGAAGGCCGGCGACACCCTCGGCGGCGTCGTGGAGGTGCTCGCCTACGGCCTCCCGCCGGGCCTCGGCAGCCACGTCCACTGGGACCGGCGCCTCGACTCGCGGCTCGCCGGCATCCTCATGGGCATCCAGGCGATCAAGGGCGTCGAGGTCGGCGACGGGTTCACCACCGCGCGCCGCCCCGGCTCCCGGGCGCACGACGAGATCGACAACACCCCGGAGGGGATCCGCCGCCGCACCAACCGGGCCGGCGGCGTCGAGGGCGGCATGACCACCGGCGAGGTGCTGCGGGTCCGCGCCGCGATGAAGCCGATCTCCACCGTCCCGCGCCGGCTCGACACCATCGACGTGAAGACCGGCGAGCCCGCCAAGGCCATCAACCAGCGCAGCGACGTCACCGCGGTGCCCGCCGCCGGCGTCGTCGCCGAGGCGATGGTCGCGCTGGTGCTCGCGGACGCGGCGCTGGAGAAGTTCGGCGGCGACTCGGCTGAGGAGACCGCCCGCAACCTGCGGGGATACCTGTCCTCGCTCACCATCAAGTGAAGTGGACCGGCGCACTATGACGCGACCGAAGGCCGTCCTGATCGGGCCGCCCGGATCGGGCAAGACCACCGTCGGCACCGCCCTCGCCGAGCGGCTCGGCGTGCCGCTGCGCGACACCGACGCCGACGCCGAGGCCGCCGCCGGCAAGCCGATCGGCGAGATCTTCATCGACGACGGCGAGGACCGCTTCCGCGAGCTGGAGCGCGCCGCGGTCGCCGCGGCCCTCGCCGAGCACGAGGGCGTCGTCGCGCTCGGCGGCGGCGCCGTCCTCGCCGCCGAGACGCAGGAGCTGCTCGCCGGGCACACCGTCGTCTACCTGCGCGTCGGCCTGTCCGAGGCGATCAAGCGGGTCGGGCTCGCGTCCGCGCGGCCGCTGCTCGTGCTGAACCCGCGCAGCCAGATGCGCAAGCTGCTGGAGGAGCGGCTCCCGATCTACGAGCGGCTCGGCACCGTGCACGTCGACACCGACGGGCGCGACCCCGCCGACATCGTCGAGGAGATCGTCAAGGCGCTGGAGGCGGCATGACGCGGGCGCGGGTGCACGTCGGCGGCGCCGACCCCTACGACGTCGTCATCGGCACCGGCGTCCTCGCCGAGCTGCCCGCGATGGTCGGCGACCGCGCCCGCACGGTCGCCGTGGTGCACGCCGAGGGCCTCCCGGAGATCGCCCGCCCGGTGTGCGGCGCGCTGGAGGAGGCCGGGTACGCGGTGCGCGCGCTGCCCGTCCCCGACGGCGAGGCCGCCAAGGAGGTCGGCGTGCTCGCCGGGCTCTGGTCGGCGTTCGCGCAGGCCGGGATGACCCGCACCGACGTCGTCGTCGGCGTCGGCGGCGGCGCCACCACCGACCTCGCCGGGTTCGCGGCGGCGTCGTGGCTGCGCGGGGTGCGGTCCGTGCTCGTCCCGACGACCCTGCTCGGCATGGTGGACGCGGCGGTCGGCGGCAAGACCGGCATCAACGTCCCCGAGGGCAAGAACCTCGTCGGCGCCTTCCACCCGCCCGCCGGCGTGCTGTGCGACCTCGCCACCCTCGTCACGATGCCGCACGAGGACTACATCAGCGGCCTCGCCGAGATCATCAAGGCCGGGTTCATCGCCGACCCGACGATCCTCGACCTCGTCGAGGCCGACCCGGAGGGCGCCGCGTCCCCGGCCGGCCCGCACACCCGCGAGCTGGTCGAGCGCGCGATCCAGGTCAAGGCGGACGTCGTCTCCGCCGACCTCAAGGAGAGCGGCCTGCGGGAGATCCTCAACTACGGGCACACGCTCGCGCACGCGATCGAGAAGGCCGAGGACTACAAGTTCAGGCACGGCCACGCCGTCGCCATCGGCATGGTCTACGCCGCCGAGCTGGCCCGGCTCGCCGGGCGGCTGCCCGCCGACGTCGTCCGGCGGCACCGCGACGTCCTCGCGTCCGTCGGGCTGCCCGTCTCGTACGCCGCCGACTGGGCCGGCCTGCGCGAGACCATGACGATCGACAAGAAGTCGCGCGGCGCCACCCTCCGGTTCGTCGTCCTGGACGGCCTCGCCGAGCCCGGCCGCCTGGAAGGCCCCGACGAGGACCTGCTCGCCGCCGCTTACCGAGAGGTCTCACGATGACGCGTGTGCTGGTGCTGAACGGGCCGAACCTCGGCCGGCTCGGCAGCCGCGAGCCCGAGGTGTACGGCGCGGCGACGCTCGACGACCTCGCCGCGCTGTGCCGCGACACCGGCCGCCGCCTCGACCTGAGCGTCGACGTCCGGCAGACCGACGACGAGGCCGAGCTGATCCGCTGGGTGCACGAGGCCGCCGACGAGCGGCTCCCGATCGTGCTCAACCCGGCGGCGTTCACCCACTACTCCTACGGGCTGCGCGACGCCCTCGCCCAGCGGACGGCGCCGCTCGTCGAGGTGCACATCAGCAACCCGGCGACCCGCGAGGAGTTCCGGCACACCTCCGTCGTCGCGGGCGTCGCCACCGGCACCATCGCCGGGTTCGGGATGATGTCCTACGTCCTCGCCCTGCAGGCGGTCGCCGAACTCCTCGCCGAATCACCTCGGGATTCCTGACAAGATCCGCCGATTGCTACATGATCACCGGTCGGTGATCATGTACGCGTGGCCGCGGCCCACCCGTTCCCGACGGTTCTGGGAGACGACGCATGTCGTGATTCCCGCTGTAGGCGCGCTCGTCCTCGCCGGCGTCGTCGGCGTGGTGAACCTGATCATCCTGCTGGCCGTGCTCCGCCGGTGGCGGGCGCTGGAGGCCGCCGGCCCGCCCGCCGCCGGGACCTTCTCCGGCGTCCGGATCATCGACCGGATCCCGGCCTTCTCGGCCCGCGCCCTCGACGGCACCGCCGTGACGGAGCGGACGCTGCTCGGCAAGGAGACCCTGGTGGGCTTCTTCTCGACGACCTGCGGCGCCTGCGTCGCCGCCCTGCGGACCGAGCTCGTCGCCCCCTAGCCCCCGCCGGACCGACCACCATGCTCCAGAGCGTGACCCGGCGCGTCACCCGCGCCATCGAGGTGCTGCTTCCCACGGCCACCGCGGACGCCGGCTGCCCGCCGGACTCGTGGATGGAGTACAAGATCATGGGCGGCGTCTGCTTCGGCCGCACCTGCTCCACCAGCGGCGACTGCAAGACGCACTGCGGCGCCTGGTACAGCTACAGCATGAACTACTGCTGATGCCCCGCCGGAACGCGTGACACCCGCCTGACGGCCGTGGGGGGGGGGGCGGGGGGGGGGGGGGCGGGGCGGGCGGGGCGCCGGCCGCGGGGGGCCCCCCCCCCCCCCCCCGCCCCCGGCCGCGCCGCCCCCCCC
>NZ_JBEZJL010000100.1:0-36370 GCF_040651755.1 Actinomadura sp. NPDC048394
TCCTGAGCCAGGATCAAACTCTCCATCAAGGTCCAAACGACCACCCCAGGGGGCGAACCCCGAAGCAGCCAAACCTCAGAAGAAAATCCCAGCAAACACAATCCTCAACGAGGATCGCTTTGCCTCAAAGAAATCCCCACCACCTCCGAAGAGATGGCCACGGGGCGACCCGGCCAACTAGCCGAGTCGATAAAGGCACTGGCTTTTAACACGCTGTTGAGTTCTCAAGAAACGGACACCCACCGCGCTGGACCCGCTCCTGCGAGCCCTGCTCCGGGGCAACCCTGCTAAGCTACCAGGTCCGTCTTCGATGTCAAGCCGATCGGCGAAGATCTTTTCGACGTCGAGGAAGGTCCTGGTTCTCCACGCGTCACGACCGCGGACAGCCCGAAGGTCTGTCGTGATCGTTCATCGGGAGGCGCCCTCCGGGCCGGCCACCTTGCGGCGTCCTGCATCCCGTCTCGGGCTGACCCAGTCATCTTACATCAGCGCGGGCGGTGCCCGAGCCGTTTTCCGAGTCCTGGTTCCCCGGGGCCGTCCGCCTCTCGGCGTCCCGCATCCCTCGGGGCGAGAGAGACATTAGGACCCGCCCACGGGACCGTCAAATCGGGGCGCTCCGGTCCCGCCCCGCACCCGTGTCCGGGCAGCACCGCCGGGCCCGTTGACCTCCCTTTTCACACCCTTATTGGACCGGGTCACAGTGCGGTACCGTTCGCAGTCCCGAGTCGCTCGCCCGCCGGTGTTCCGGTGGGGCGGCGGCCGGTCCCCGGTTCGGCCGGTTCCCGATGCCGGCCGAGGTGAGGAGGAACGCCCGTGAGTGTCCCCGCAACGGTCCGCGCGTCGGCGGAGCGCCTGGTGGTCGCCGCGACGATGGGGCCGACGGTCCATGACGTGCACGCCTGGCGGTTCAAGGTCGTCGCGGGCCTCATCGAGCTGCACGCGGATCCGGACCGGTTCAGGCGGCTGCGGGATCCCGCGGGCCGTGCCCTGCACCTCGCGAGCGGGGCCGCGTTGGTGAACCTGCGGCTGACGGCCGCCCAGCTCGGGCATGAGGCCGTGGTCCGGCTGCTGCCCGACGCGGGGCGCCCGGCGCTCCTCGCCACCGTCCGCCTCGCGGGACGGCACCGGGTGACGCGGGAGGAGCGGCTGCTCTGCGCGGCCACGCTGCGCCCGCTGTCCGCCACGGCCTCACCGTCGGGTGAGCGTCCGTCCGCCCACGTCCTCAACGAACTCCGGGAAGCGGCACGGCTGGAGGGGGCCGCGCTTCACCCTCTCCCCACGGCTCCGGATGGGGGCGCGCAGCGCGCCGTCCTGACCACCACCGGAGACGGCCGTACCGAGTGGCTGCGCGCGGGGCAGGCGCTGCAGCGGGTGCTGCTCAGCGGTACCGCCCGTTCGGTGTCGGCCTCGTTCACCTTTGAGGCCGCGGACGTCCCCAGCGTGCGGGAGGTGACCACGCCCGGTGAGATCCCGCAGGCGTTGCTCGAACTCGCTCAGCAGGCCCCGGTGCGCCCTCGTGGCCGGCTATTCGAGCCGGCGGTAGACCGACAGCACGAACGAAAGCGGAACTGGCAGCGGATCCGGTAGCGGCCTGAGCCGTTCCCACAGGCGTTCCGCCGGTACGTGGTGCGCGCTCGGTCCCATCCCCACGAGCGTGGCGGCCTCCTCATGGGAGAGGACGGCCTCGCCCTCGATCTGCTGCCGCGAATCGAACTTGAAGTAGCCGGACAGGGCGGCGTCCATGCGCTCGGTCTTGCGCTCGTCGATCGACAGCAGCCCGAGGGACTCCACAAGCGTGCCGAGGTGCCGGGGCGACGGCGTCACCGTGAAGAGCAGCCCGTCCGGGCTCAGGACGCGGTGGAACTCGGCGGCGTTGCGCGGAGCGAAGACGTTCACGACCGTCGCCGCGGCACCGTCGCGTACCGGGAGGGGCCGCCACAGGTCCGCGACCACCGCGCCGGCGCGTGGATGCGCCTTCGCGGCACGGCGGGCGGCGTGCTTGGAGATGTCCAGGGCGAGGCCCGCCGCGTCCGGTGCCCGGTCCAGGACGCGGGCGAGATAGTGGCCGGTGCCGGCACCGGCGTCCAGGACCAGGCAGCGTCCGTTCAGGGATCGTGCGACGCTCGCGGCGAGGCGTGCGGCGAGCGCGTCGAAATGGCCGGCGCCGAGGAACCCGGCGCGGGCGCGCACCATCTCGGGCGTGTCCGCCGTGCCGGGCCGCGCGTTGCCGGGCAGCAGGTTCGCGTAGCCCTGCCGCGCGATGTCGAACGTGTGCCCGGACGGGCAGAGCAGGCCCCGCTCCGCCAACGCCAGACCCCCTCCGCAGACGGGGCACACCAGGTACGGGACGACATCGGCGAGCATCCGTCCATCATCGTCCATCGGCGGGCCGCGGCGGGCGGCGCGGGCCGCATCTTTGCCATCCTGCCGCGCCCGTGACGGCTGGGCGTCCCTTGCCCGCTACCCCGGCGCCGGCCGGTCCCGCGCACCCGCGGGGCGGGGCGTTCCGGAGGATCAGGTCTCGGCGCGGCGGCGGACGTCCTCCATGTCGAGGGCCCGGACCTGCTCGATCACGTTCTCCAGCACGGACTCGGGCAGCGCGCCCGGCTCCGCGAAGACGATCACCCCGTCGCGGATGGCCATCAGCGTGGGGATCGAAGCGATCCCGAAACGCTCGGACAGCTCCGGCTGGGCCTCGGTGTCGACCTTGCCGAAAACGATGTCGGCGTGCTTGCCCGCGGACTTCTCGAAGACGGGCGCGAACCGCTTGCACGGGCCGCACCACTCCGCCCAGAAGTCGACCAGCACGATGCCGTCGCCTTGGGCCACCTCGTCGAAGTTCTCGGCGGTGAGTGTGACGGTCGCCATGTCGGTTTCTCCTCTGCCGGGGTATCAGGACGGTAGAGCGGCTGCCAGCCTCGCAGTATTCCCCACCCGGGAATCACAGGACGGTAATTAGCGTTGACCTCATAGGGAGATCGCACCGGAGAAGGGTCAGGATGGCTGCAACCCGTACCAAGGGCGACAGGGTCGACGTCACCGACAAGGATCTTGTCGGAGCGTACCTCGACCGGATCGGCCGTACTCCCCTGCTCGACGCGCAGGAGGAGGTCGATCTGGCCAAGGCGATCGAAGGGGGCCTGTACGCCGAACAGCTGCTCGAGGAGGGACGCACGCCCCAGGGCGCGTCCCGCGAGGAGCTGGAGGACCTGGTCGCGGCGGGGCTGCGCGCCAAGCAGCGTTTCGTCGAGGCCAACCTGCGGCTGGTCGTCTCGATCGCCCGGAAGTACCCGACCGACTCGTTGCCCCTCATAGACCTCATTCAGGAGGGGAACCTGGGGCTGATGCGCGCGGTGGAGAAGTTCGACTACCGGCGCGGCTTCAAGTTCTCCACGTACGCGACGTGGTGGATCAGGCAGGCGATCGGGCGCGGGCTCAGCCACACGGCCCGCACGATCCGGCTGCCCGTCCACGTGGAGGAGGAGCTTTCCCGGCTGCGGCGCGCCGAGCGGCAGCTCGGCCGCGAACTCGGCCGCGAACCGACCCGCGAGGAGCTCGCCGGGTCGCTGGGCGCGGAACCGGAGCACGTCGACGAGCTGCTGCGCTGGCGGCGCGACCCGGCGAGCCTGGACGCGACCGTCGACGACGCCGGCGAGACGCCGATGGGCGACCTGCTGGAGGACCCGGAGGCGGTGACGCCCGAGGCGGAGATCCTGGCGCTGGACGACCTGGAGGGCCTCGGCCGGCTGCTGGACCGGCTGCCCGAGCGGGAGTCGGCGATCCTGCGGGCCCGGTTCGGGATGGACAACGGCCAGCCGCTGTCCTACGCGCAGATCGGCGCCCGGTACGGCCTGAGCCACAACCGGGTGCGGCAGATCACCGACCGCTCGCTGCGGCGGCTGCGGCAGCTGGCGACCGAGACCGACCTGAGCGGGCGCCGTGCCCTGGCGGGCGCGCCGCACGCGCCGCACGCAGCGGAGGAGCGCGTGCGGGCCGGCGCGGGGAGCCGCGCGGCCTGAAGCGTTTCCGGCTGGAGAACCGAATATCGTGCGTGATCCGCCAGCCGGGCGGCCTTCGGGGCCGTCCGGCCGGTGTTCTGCCGGGCGCCGGCGGCGGCCCGCGCCGTCCCCGTGGGGGACGAAGCACCGCAGAACGACCGGCGGGCCCGGACGGGGCATCGAGCGCGCGCGACGCCCTATAGCCTTTGCGCGTGAGTACTTCCAGCGTCTCGGGGGCGCTCGACGCCTGGCGCGACCTCCCCGCACTGCAGCAGCCCGATTGGGACGACGCGGCCGAGGTCCGCGCCGTCGCCGCCGAACTCGCCGCGCAGCCGCCGCTCGTCTTCGCGGGCGAGTGCGACCAGCTCAAGGCCCGGCTAGCGGACGTCGCGCGCGGCGAGGCGTTCGTCCTGCAGGGCGGCGACTGCGCCGAGACGTTCGAGGGATCGAACGCCGACGCGGTCAAGAACAAGCTCAAGACGCTGCTGCAGATGGCGGTGGTGCTCACCTATGCCGCCAGCGTGCCGGTGGTCAAGATCGGCCGGATGGCGGGGCAGTTCGCGAAGCCGCGGTCGAAGCCGTCGGAGGTGCGCGGCGGCGTGGAGCTGCCCGCCTACCGGGGCGACGCGGTGAACGGTTTCGCGTTCGACGCCGCGTCCCGCCGCAACGACCCGCACCGGCTGCTGCGCGCCTACCACTGCTCGGCGGTGACGCTGAACCTGTGCCGGGCGTTCACCAAGGGCGGCTACGCCGACCTGCGGCAGGTGCACGCCTGGAACCAGGACTTCGTGGCGACGAGCCCGTCCGGCCGCCGGTACGAGCAGCTCGCCGGGGAGATCGACCGGGCGCTGACGTTCATGAAGGCGTGCGGGGTGAGCCCCGACGAGTTCCACAGCGTGGAGTTCTACTCCAGCCACGAGGCGCTGCTGCTGGAGTACGAGCGGGCGCTGACCCGCATCGACCACCTCAGCGGCCTGCCCTACGACGTGTCGGGACACTTCCTGTGGATCGGTGAGCGGACCCGGCAGCTGGACGGGGCGCACGTGGAGTTCCTGCGGCAGATCCGCAACCCGATCGGGGTGAAGCTCGGGCCGACGACCACCGCCGACGACGCGCTGGCGCTGATCGACCGGCTGAACCCGGAGCGGGAGCCGGGCCGGCTGACGTTCATCACCCGGATGGGCGCGGGCCGGATCCGGGACACGCTGCCGCCGCTGATCGAGAAGGTGCACCAGAGCGGCGCCCCGGTCGCGTGGATCTGCGACCCGATGCACGGCAACACCTACGAGGCGCCGAGCGGGCACAAGACGCGGCGGCTGGACGACGTCCTGGACGAGGTCGCCGGGTTCTTCGAGGTGCACCGGGCGCTCGGCACGCACCCGGGCGGCATCCACATCGAGTTCACCGGCGACGACGTGACCGAGTGCACCGGCGGCGGCCACGGGCTCGCGGAGGACGATCTCCACCAGCGGTACGAGACGGCCTGCGACCCGCGGCTCAACCGCGGCCAGTCGCTGGACCTGGCGTTCATGGTCGCGGAGCTGTACCGCAAGTCGTCCTGACGAGACGCCGGGCACGGCGCGCCCCGCCTCAGCGCGCGGGCGCGCCGTTCCCGTCTCCGGGCACGGCCGGCGGACGGTGCGGCGAACGCGTTCGGGATCGGCGGGGACGCCGGGTCAGATGCTGACCTCGGCCCAGACGACCTTGCCGCCGGTGACCGGGTCGGCGCCCCACGACGTCGCGAACCGGTCGACGATGAACAGGCCGCGGTGCGACTCGTCGAGCGGGCCGGGAACGGTCAGCCGGGGCAGCTGCGCCGCGCGGTCGCGGACCTCGACGCGGACGCGCCCGGTGCCGCGCAGCAGGCGCAGCTCCAGCGCCGTGCCCGCGTGCCGGACGGCGTTGGCGACCAGCTCGGCGACGATCGCGGTGACGAGCTCCTCGCGCTCCATCAGCGCCCAGGTGCGCATGGTGCGGGCGGCGAGACGGCGCGCGTACTCGACGGCCTCCGTCTGGGGCGCCGCGCGCAGCGTGGTCTCCGTCATGGGGTCGGTCACTCCGCCCGCTCGCCGTTCCGCATCGTGTGCCGTCCCGTCCCGTCCGGCCGCCGCCGTGCGGGCGGCCGCGTGTCAGCGTCCATCGGCGGGCGCCTCCTCCGCGGGCCCCTCGATCAGGAACCGGTCGAGGCCGGTGGTGCGCAGCACGTTCTCGACCCGGCCGTAGGCGCCGGTGACGGTCAGCGTGGCGTTCTGCGCCCGCGCGTGCTTGTAGGCGCGGACGAGGACGTTGAGGCCGGAGGAGTCGCAGAAGTCGACGGCGGTGAGGTCGACCACGACGACGCGCTCACCGGCGTCCACGAGCTCCGCAAGCCGGGCCCGCAGCTCGTCGGAGGAGTGCAGATCGATGGAGCCGCGCGCGGCGATCGTCGCGCGGCCTTCCTGTCGTGTCGTGTGCAAGGCAAGCCCCACGCCACCCCACCTTACCGATTGTTGGTCTCCATCATGACGCCCGCAGAACGATGAGGGCAACGTCGTCGTTCGAGGGTTCGGGGCCGAAGTCGCGCACCGCGCGCTGGATGCGGGCGGCGACGGCCCCGGCGCTCAGCCCGGTGCAGCCGGCCAGCAGCCGCTCCAGCCCGTGGCCGTCGCCGAGCAGCCGGTTGCCCGAGCGCCGCTCGGTGACGCCGTCGGTCACGCACAGCAGCACCTCGCCGCGGCGCAGCTCGAGGGTGTCGGTGTGGAACTCCACGCCGTCGAACACGCCGAGCAGCGGCTGGGGCGTGGCGGCCTCGCGGACGCCGCCCTCCGGGTCGAGCACCAGCGGGGGCGGGTGCCCCGCGCTCGTCAGCCTGATCGTGACGCCGTCGCGGCGGCGGCGCGCCGCGATCTCGCCGTGCAGCAGGGTGAGCAGCCGGCCGCGCTCGCCCTCGCCGAGGATCAGCCGGTTGAGGCGGGCGAGCACGCCCGGCACCGACATGTCCTCGGCGGCCAGGATGCGCAGCGCGTGCCGGGCCAGGCCGGTGACGGCGGCGGCCTCCGGCCCGGTGCCGCACACGTCGCCGATCGCGAAGCGCCAGCGGGACGCGGACTGCGGGGCGCCGGGCCGGACCCCGGACTCGAACACGTCGTAGAAGTCGCCGCCGACCTCGCTGCCCTCCCCCGCCGGCTCGTAGACGACCGCGACCTCCAGGCCGGGGATCTCCGGGATGCCGGGCGGGAGCAGGCTGCGCTGCAGGGCGCTGCTCATGGCGGTCTGGGCGGAGAACAGGCGGGCGTTGTCGACGGCGAGGGCGGCGCGGCGGCTGAGCTCCTCGGCCAGCTCGATGGCGCTGCGCTGGAACCGGTCGCCGGCGGGGCGGCCGATGACGATGCTGCCGATCCGGCGGCCCCGGGCGATCAGCGGGAACGCGTAGACCTGGTCGTCGGCGGTGTCGCCGGCCGCGGCGCGGGTCTCCTCCGGGGCGCCGGCGAGGCCGTTCCACGGGCCGGGGGCGTCCATCGGCGGGGCGGAGCGGGCCTGGTCGAGCAGGTCGCGCAGGCCGTCGGCGCGGGTCTCGTCGGCGTGCCAGACGTAGGCGAGCCGCGCCGGCTCGGCCTCGGTGACGGTGTAGACGGCGCACCAGGTGGCGAGGCGGGGCACGACGAGCTGGGCGACCAGCGCCATCGTCCGCTCCTGGTCGAGGGTGCCGGCGAGCAGGTCGCTGGCCTCGGCGACGAAGCTGAGCCAGCCGCGCCAGGACCGTTCCAGCTCCCCGACCCTGGCCTTCTCCAGGGACAGCGAGATCTCGTCGGCGAGGCGGCCGAGGCGGGCGCCGTCGGCCTCCTGGAACCGGCCGGGGGCCGACGTCACGGCCACGAGCAGGCCCGTGAGGCGGCCCTGCGACTCCAGGGGCGCGGCGGCCAGCGAGCCCGCCCGCAGGGCGGCGGCGGCCGGATCGGAGGCGTCGGGGGCCACCCAGGGCGACCCGGCGCGGACGGCGGGGGCGAGGCCGCCCACCGTGAGGCCGCCGAGCGGCATCTCCGCGGCGGTGCCGCCGGACGCGCCCATGATCAGGCGCCCGTCGCGCTCGGTGAGCAGGACGGCGGCGCCGTCGGCGCCGAGGACCTCGCGGACGGCCGCGACGGCGTCGTCCATGGCCTCCACCGCGGCCGGGGAGCGCAGCAGCCGGTCGCCGGCGGCGGGCGTCTCGCCCATGCCGTCGGCGTCGAGGCGCTCGCCGCCGAGCCGGTCGTCGCGGGGCTGGGCGCCGGGGACGGCGCCCTCCGGCCCGCTCTCGGCGGCCGTGTCGAGGCCGGCGAAGCCGCGGGCGGCGCGCTCAGCGCGGGCGCGGCCGTGGGCCGGCTCCGCCTCGGCGGCCTCGTCGGCGGACGAGCCCGGCTGCGTCCCGTCCTCGTCGGCGCCGGGACGGGGAAGCCGGAACCACACGCCCTTGGTGCGGCGGTCGTAGGAGACGCCCCACGAGGCGGCCAGGCGGGCGATCGACGGCAGCCCGCGGCCGCTGGAGGCGGTGACGCCCGGCATCTCGATCCCGCGGGTGGGGTGGCGGTCGCGGACCTCGATCTCGATGTCGCCGCCCTCCAGGCGGCAGGACACCTCGAAGGACGTGCCCGCGTAGGCGACCGCGTTGGTAGCCAGCTCGCTGGTGGCGAGCACCGCGTCGTCGGCGGCCTCCTCCATGCCCCAGTCGGCGAGCACCTTCCGGACGAAGCGGCGCGCGTCCGCCACCGCCGCGGCGGCGGACGGGAAGGTCGCCGACGCCGTCTGCCGATCCAACTGCCGTCCCTCGTTCGAAGCCTGATTACCCGGGCCTGGCCATCGTGGCAGACCGTGCGGCCCCAGGGCCACGAGAGTGCCGAACCGGGGCCGCGCAATGCCTCTGACCTCGGTGTGCGCCCCTCCGCCACAACACGACAGACCGTAACACGAAGACTACGGGCCCCGATCCACGACCTATGCCGCGTGTCACCCGTGAGCGAGCGATTCGGGTCCCGGAACGGGCGGCAACGTAGAGTACAGATGCGGCCGGGAGGCGGTCCGGACAGACCGGCCCGCCGCGTCGGGCACCCCGGCGACCGCGGGCCAGGAGGATGAAGAACATGCCGCGTACAGCGTCCCGTGCCCGCCCCGCGGGCGGGTCTCGCGACACCACTCCGCGTTACAGCGACGCCGATCTGGCGCCGCTGCTGAAGGCGCTGACCGCCGTCCGGGACGGCCGGACGGGCGCCGAGCTGGACGTGCCCGGCGAGGGCGCCGTGGCGGAGGCCGCGGCGATCCTGGACGAGATCCGGCAGAACGGCCACGAGGTCGCGTCGGGGCTGGCCCGGGTGCGGCGCGAGATCGGCCGCGAGGGACAGCTGCGCGGGCGGCTGACGCCGGGGACCCTGCGCGGGTCGTGGGCGTCGGCCGTGGAGGACTCGAACGCGATCATCGACAAGCTGACCGACCTGGCCACCGGGATGCACCGGGTGGTGGAGGCGGTGGCGGCCGGCGACCTGAGCCAGCGGGTGGAGCTGCGGGTGCGCGGCCGGCCCATGCGCGGCGAGCTGCTGCGGATGGCCAAGTCGGTGAACGGCATGGTCGAGCTGCTGGACCAGTTCACCTGGGAGGTCACGCAGTTCGCCCGCGAGGTCGGCACGGAGGGCCGGCTCGGCGGCCAGGCCCCGTCGCGCGGCATGACGGGCCGGTGGCGGGACGTGACGGCGTCGGTGAACGTGATGGCGGCGCGGCTGACGTCACAGGTCCGCGACATCGCGGAGGTCACGACGGCGGTGGCGCAGGGCGACCTGACCCGCAAGGTCACGGTCGAGGCGACCGGTGAGCTTCAGGAGCTGAAGCTGACCGTGAACCAGATGGTGGACCAGCTGTCGGCGTTCGCCGACGAGGTCACCCGCGTGGCCCGCGAGGTCGGCACCGAGGGCCGTCTCGGCGGCCAGGCGAACGTGCGGGGCGTCAGCGGCGTCTGGAAGAACCTGACCGACAACGTCAACGCGATGGCGAACAACCTGACGTACCAGGTGCGGAACATCGCGCAGGTCACCACCGCCGTCGCCGAGGGCGACCTGGGCAAGAAGATCACCGTCGACGCGCAAGGCGAGATCCTCGAACTCAAGGACACCGTCAACACGATGGTCGACACCCTCTCGGCCTTCGCCGACGAGGTCACCCGCGTCGCCCGCGAAGTCGGCACCGAAGGCCGCCTCGGCGGCCAGGCGAACGTGCCCGGCGCGGGCGGCGTGTGGCGCGACTTGACCAACAACGTCAACGGCATGGCGTCCAACCTGACGTACCAGGTGCGGAACATCGCGCAGGTCACCACCGCCGTCGCCGAGGGCGACCTGGGCAAGAAGATCACCGTCGACGCGCAAGGCGAGATCCTCGAACTCAAGGACACCGTCAACACGATGGTCGACACCCTCTCGGCCTTCGCCGACGAGGTCACCCGCGTCGCCCGCGAAGTCGGCACCGAAGGCCGCCTCGGCGGCCAGGCCAACGTGCAGGGCGTCAGCGGCGTCTGGAAGAACCTGACCGACAACGTCAACTCGATGGCGAACAACCTGACGGTGCAGGTCCGCGGGATCGCACAGGTCACCACGGCGGTCGCGCAGGGCGACCTGACCCGCAAGATCGAGGTGGACGCGCAGGGCGAGATCCTGCAGCTCAAGGACACCCTGAACACCATGGTCGACACCCTGTCGGCGTTCGCGGACGAGGTCAGCCGCGTCGCCCGCGAGGTCGGCACCGAGGGCCGCCTCGGCGGCCAGGCGCACGTGCCCGGCGCGGGCGGCATGTGGAAGGACCTGACCGACAACGTCAACGGCATGGCGTCCAACCTGACCTACCAGGTCCGCAACATCGCGCAGGTCGCGACGGCGGTCGCGCACGGCGACCTGACCCGCCGCATCGACGTCGACGCGCAGGGCGAGATCCTGGAGCTGAAGACGACGCTGAACACGATGGTGGACACGCTGTCGTCGTTCGCGTCCGAGGTGACCCGCGTCGCCCGCGAGGTCGGCAGCGAGGGCAGGCTCGGCGGGCAGGCCGAGGTCGAGGGCGTCTCGGGCACCTGGAAGCGGCTGACCGAGAGCGTGAACGAGCTGGCCCGCAACCTGACCACGCAGGTCCGCGCGATCGGCGCGGTGGCCAGCGCGGTCGCCACCGGCGACCTGACCCGGACGATCACCGTGGAGGCGCGCGGCGAGGTCGCGGAGCTGTCCGACAACGTCAACCTGATGGTCGCCACCCTGCGCGAGACGACCCGCGCGAACGAGGAGCAGGACTGGCTGAAGACCAACCTGGCCCGGATCGGCGGGCTCATGCAGGGGCACCGGGACCTGATGCAGGTCGCCGAGCTGATCATGCGGGAGCTGACGCCGACGGCGAGCGCCCAGTACGGCGCGTTCTACCTGGCCGAGGGCGGCGAGGAGACCGAGCTGGTGCTGATCGCCGGGTACGGGACGCGGCGCAGCCGGATCGGCACGGTCCGGTTCGCGCTCGGCGAGGGGCTCGTCGGGCAGGCGGCGCAGGAGCGCCGGCCGCTGCTGATCAACGACGCGCCGGCCGACTACGTCCGGATCGGGTCGGGGCTGGGCGAGTCGTCGCCGGTCAACATCATCGTGCTGCCGATCGTGTTCGAGGACGAGGTGCTCGGCGCGATCGAGCTGGCCTCGTTCGGCCGGTTCACGGACGTCCACCTGGCGTTCTTCAGCCAGCTGATCGAGACGATCGGGGTGACGCTGAACGCGATCCGCGCCAACACCCGGACCGAGGCGCTGCTCGGCGAGTCGCAGCGGCTCGCGCAGGAGCTGCAGGAACGCTCCGACGAGCTGCAGCGCCAGCAGGGCGAGCTGCGGCACTCCAACACCGAGCTGGAGGAGAAGGCGGCGCTGCTGGCCCAGCAGAACCGCGCGATCGAGATCCAGAACTTCCAGATCGAGCAGGCACGGCGGACGCTGGAGGAGCGTGCCGAGCAGCTGGCGATCTCCTCGCGGTACAAGTCGGAGTTCCTGGCGAACATGTCGCACGAGCTGCGGACGCCGCTGAACAGCCTGCTGGTGCTGGCGAAGCTGCTGTCGGAGAACCAGGGCGGCAACCTCACCGACAAGCAGGTGGAGTTCGCGCGGACGATCCACGAGTCCGGCACCGACCTGCTGGAGCTGATCAACGACATCCTGGACCTGGCCAAGGTGGAGGCCGGGAAGATGGAGGCGCACCCGCAGCGGCTGTCGGTGCCGGCGCTGGTGGACTACGTGGACGCCACGTTCCGGCCGCTGTCGGTCGACAAGGGCCTGCACTTCGGGGTGGAGGTCGCGCCGGACGTCCCGCCGACGCTGAACACCGACGAGCAGCGGCTGCAGCAGGTGCTGCGCAACCTGCTGTCGAACGCGGTGAAGTTCACCGCGGAGGGCGAGGTCCGGCTGGTGATCGAGCGGGCCGGGGACATCGACTTCACGCTGCCGGCGCTGTGGAACACCCCGGACGTCATCGCGTTCCGGGTGATCGACACGGGCATCGGCGTGAGCGCCGACAAGCTGCAGGAGATCTTCGAGCCGTTCCAGCAGGCCGACGGGACGACCAGCCGCCGCTACGGCGGCACCGGGCTGGGCCTGTCGATCAGCCGCAACATCGCGCGGCTGCTGGGCGGGGAGATCCAGGCGGAGAGCCAGCCGGGCCGCGGCAGCGTGTTCACGCTGTACCTGCCCGCCCAGTACAGCGAGGCCGAGGGCCGGCGGCGGTCCGCGGCGGCCGAGGAGGCGGAGGGCGCGGCGGAGGCCGTGCCCGCGCTGCCGGCGGGCGGTCCCGCGGACGGCGGCGCCGCGCGCGCGGCGTCCGGCCGGGAGAACGGGCTGCCGGCCGACCAGCGGCCCCCGTCCGAGGGCCAGGGCCGGCCCGAGCCCGCGCTGAACGGGATGCTGGCGGAGCCGCCCGCGGACTTCGTCGACACGGTGCTGTCGGGCCGCAAGGTGCTGATCGTCGACGACGACGTCCGCAACGTGTTCGCGCTGACGTCCGTCCTGGAGGGCTACGGGATGGAGGTCCTGTACGCCGAGGACGGGCAGGCGGGGATCGACCTGCTGCACCGCAACCCGGACGTGGCGATCGTGCTGATGGACGTGATGATGCCCGGCCTGGACGGCTACGCGACGACGGCGGCGATCCGGCAGATGCCGCAGTTCGCCGAGCTGCCGATCATCGTGATCACCGCGAAGGTGATGAAGGGGGACCGCGAGAAGAGCCTCGAATCGGGCGCGTCGGACTACGTGCCGAAGCCCGTCGACGTGGATCATCTCCTTGACGTCATGAGGAACTGGCTGCAACCCTCCATCGTCCGCTGAGGAAGGAGTCGCCTGGCAGGTAGGGTCGCCGTGGGCATGGGCGTGGCTTCGCGGCGGGAGGCCGGACCGGAATCGGAGAGACGACGCGTGGACGACAAGGCGAAGATCCTGCTCGTGGACGACCGCGAGGAGAACCTGATCGCGCTGGAGGCCATCCTCAGTTCGCTCGATCAGGACCTGGTCCGGGCGCGGTCCGGTGAGGAGGCGCTGAAGGCGCTGCTCACCGACGAGTACGCGGTCATCCTGCTGGACGTCGTCATGCCGGGGATGGACGGGTTCGAGACGGCGCGCGACATCAAGCGCCGCAAGAAGACCCGCGACCTGCCGATCATCTTCCTGACGGCGGTGAACAGCGATCCCGACTACGCGTTCCGCGGGTACGCGGCGGGCGCGGTCGACTTCATCTCCAAGCCGTTCGACCCGTGGGTGCTGCGCGCGAAGGTGTCGGTGTTCGTGGAGCTGCACACCAAGAACAAGCAGCTGCGCGACCAGACGGCGCTGCTGCGGGAGCAGGCCGCGCTGCTGCGCGAGCAGTCGACGCTGCTGAAGGCGCGGGACGCCGGGCGCTCCGATGAGGCGGCGGACGCGCCGCGGTCCGACGACCCGCAGGTCGCCGAGCATCTGGCGGCGGTGTCCGAGCAGGCCGAGACCGTCGGGAAGCACCTGCCGCCGGCGCTGCGCGGCGAGTACGACGAGCTGGAGCGGCGCCTGACGGCGCTGCGCGAGGCGCTGCGGCCCGGCGGCTGAACCGGCGCCCCGGTTCCGGGGTGATCGACTGGCCGTGTCCGGTCAGTGACGCTTTGCGCCCTGCAGCACCGGGGATGGTTCCGCCGGGAGGTGGGCCGTGGACGTCGCGGGGCTGTTCCTCGCGGGCGCCGGGGCGGGCCTGCTGGCGGGCGGCACCACGTGCGCGGCGACGCAGCTCGGCCTGCTGACGGGCGCGGTGGGCGGTGCGGCGGGCGCCGGTTCCGGTGCGGCGGAGACGCGTCCGGTCCGGCAGGTGTCGGTGTTCCTGGCGGCGAAGCTGGCTTCGCATGCAGCGCTCGGCGCGCTGCTCGGGCTGGTGGGCGGCGCGGTGCAGCCGGGGCCCCGCGTGCGCGGGACGCTGCTGGCGGCGGCCGCCGCGGTGCTGGCGCTGTTCGCCCTCGACCTGCTGGGTTTCCGGCCGGTGCGCCGCCTGCTGAGACGGGACGGAGCACACTCGTCCGAGTCCGAGTCCGAGTCCGAGCCCGGGCCCGGGCCCGGGCCGGGCGACGGCGAGGAGGGCTGCCATCCGCCCCGAGCCGGACGGTCCAGGCGGCCCGTGCTGCTGGGCGCGGCGACGGTGCTGGTGCCGTGCGGGCTGACGCTGTCGGCGGAACTGCTTGCCGTGACGTCGCGTTCCGTGGTCGGCGGCGCGGTGGTGATGGCCGCGTTCGTGCTCGGGACGGCGCCGCTGTTCGGGCTCATCGGCGTCACCGTCGGGCGGGCGATGGCGCTGCTGCGGGGGCGGCTGACCGCGCTGCTCGCCGTGGCGCTGCTCGCGGTGTCCGGCTGGACGCTGCTGTCGGGCCTGCGGCTCGGCGGCTGGCTCCCGTCCGGCGGCGGGGCGACCGCGGCGGCCGACTCGGCCCGGTTCGTCCGGACGGACGCGTCCGGTACCCAGGTCGTGACGATCTGGGCGCTGAACCAGGGCTACCGGCCCGCGCTGCTCACCGCGCGGGCCCGTGTGCACACCGTCCTCGTCCTGCGGACCCAGCACACGTCGGGGCACATGCGGGTGTTCACCATCCCGAGCCGCGACAAGGACGTGTACCTGCCCGCGACGGGCGAGACCCGCGTCGACCTGGGCGCCCCGGGGCCGGGCCGGATGCCGTTCATGTGCGCGTCCGGCCACTTCCCCGGGGCCGTCACGTTCCGGTAGCCCCGCGCCGGGTCAGGAGGACGCGGCGAGCTTCGCGCGGGCGGCGGCGATGCGGGCGAGGGTCCGCTCCCGGCCGAGGATCTCCAGGGACTCGAACAGCGGCAGGCCCACGGTGCGGCCGGTGACGGCGACGCGGACGGGCGCCTGCGTCTTGCCGAGCTTGAGGCCGCGCTCGGTGCCGATGGCCTCCAGCCGGTCCTTCAGCTCGGCGGCGTTCCAGGGCGCGTCCTGGTAGGCGGCCTCGGCGGCGGCGAGGATGTCCGCGGCGGGCTCCTTCATCGCCTTGTTCCAGGACTGCTCGTCCTCCGGCGGCTCGTCCAGGAACGCGAAGTCGATCATCTGGACGATCTCCGACAGCAGCGCGACGCGGGTCTGCGCGAGCGGCGCCAGCTCGGCGAACACCGCGACGTCCACGTCGAACGGCGCCTCCTGCAGGAACGGCAGGCACTCGGCGATGAACTTCTGCTCCGGCAGCGCCCGGATGTACTCGCCGTTGATCGCGCGCAGCTTCTTGACGTCGAAGAAGGCCGGCGAGGAGTTGACGTCCTCGATGCGGAACTCGTCGACGATCACGTCCCACGGGACGATCTCGCGGTCGCCCGACGGCGCCCAGCCGAGCAGCATCAGGTAGTTGCGCATCGCCTCGGCGAGGTAGCCCTCGGCCCGGTAGTCCTCCAGCGCGACCTTGTCGCGGCGCTTGGACAGCTTCTGCCGCTTCTCGTTGACGATCACCGGGACGTGCGCCCAGACGGGCGGCTCGCCGCCGAGCGCCTCCCACAGCAGCTGCTGCTTGGGCGCGTTCGACAGGTGCTCCTCGCCGCGCACGACGTGGGTGATGCCCTGGCTCATGTCGTCGACGGCGTTGGCCAGCAGGAACGTGACCGACCCGTCGGCACGGGCGATGACGAAGTCCTCCAGGACGGCGTTCTCGAAGACGGGCTTGCCGCGCAGCAGGTCGACGACGGTGGTCTGGCCCTCGTCGGGGGTACGGAACCGCAGGGCGCGCCCGGGGCCGGCCTCCAGGCCGCGGTCGCGGCAGAACCCGTCGTAGCCCTTGTGCTGGTCGCCGGTGCGGGCGATCACGGCCTCGCGGGTGCAGTCGCAGTAGTAGGCGCGGCCCTGCTCCCGCAGCGTCCGGGCGGCCTCGACGTGCTTGTCGGCGTTCGCGGACTGGAAGTAGGGGCCCTCGTACTGCTCGCCGTCCATGCCGAGCCAGGCCAGGGCGCGGATGATGCCCTCGGTCCACTCGGGGCTGTTGCGGGAGGCGTCGGTGTCCTCGATCCGCAGTACGAGCGTGCCGCCCGACTGGGCCGCCATCACCCAGTTGAACAGCGCGGAGCGGGCGCCGCCGACGTGGAACATGCCGGTCGGCGACGGCGCGAAACGTACCCGGATCGAAGAGCTCGTTGACATGCCCTCAAGGGTAGAGCGCGCGGGCCCCCGCTCGCGCCCGGATACCGGCGCGGCGCGCCGTCGCCCCGCGCCGCCCGCCCCGCGGCGCCGGACGCCCGTCAGGGCTTCCAGTACGGGTCGCGGCCGGCGAGCCCCAGGACGCGGTCGAGCAGCGGCGCGTCCTCCGGGACCGCGACCTCGGGGCCGAACGCGCCGTACTTGCGGCTGATCTCCGCGGTGGGGACGAGCTGCTCCCAGGCGGCCTCGACGACCTCCGGCGGGAAGGCGGGCTCGCCGCCGGTGGCGACGGCGAGGTCCCAGCCGTGCACGACGCACTCGCCGAAGACGATCCCGGCGATGAACGCCGCGGGCATGCCCTCCTTGTTGCCGGTGAGGCTGGTGTCGCCGTCCCAGGCGGCGGGTTCGCTCCAGGCGTCGGCGGTCCTGCCGGCCTGCTCGGCGAACCGCTCGGCCCAGCCGGGCTCGGCGGTGAAGTCGTGGTCCTCGCCCGGCCCGGTCACGGGCTCCCTGCGGGCGGCGGTCTCGCCCCGCCCGTTCCACAGGATCAGGTGGTTGACCAGCGCGCGCACGTCCCAGTCCGGGCACGGGGTCGGCGCGTCCAGGCGGTCCTGCGGCACCTCCAGGACGATCCGCGCCGCGGCGTCCGCGGCGGGCCGCATCTGCCTCCGGATGTCCATGACGACTCCTTCGCTCATCCGTTCGAACATGTCTCCACGCTAGGCCGGGCCGCCGCGCGGGTCTTGAAGAAACGCGACACCGCTAGCCTGGCCTGATGGGCCGACCCCTACCCGGCGGGACGCGGGGAATCCTGCACGCGCGGACGGGCCTGGAGCGCTTCCAGGTCCGGCGGGTGGCCCCGGCGCCCGCCCTCTCGGCGTTCGCGGAGTCCTTCTGGGTGCTGCGCTGGGACCTGCGCGGGCGGCCGCCGCACCGGCAGCAGGTGCTGACCCGGCCGTCGGTGCACGTGACCTTCACCAGCTACCTGACGAGCGGCGCGACGCGGGCGCGGATCGTCGGGGTGGTGCGCGACGACTTCGTGGAGGAGATCGCGGACGAGGGCAGGGTGATCGGCGCGGCGTTCCGCCCGGGCGGGTTCCGGCCGTTCCTGGACGGCCCGGTGTCCGCGCTGACCGGCCGGTTCGCGGGCATGGACGAGGTGTTCGGCGAGCCGGGCCTCGCCCTGGCCGCGGAGATCTTCGGTACGTCCGGCGACGCGGAGGCCGTCGCGCGGCTGGAGGCGTTCCTCACCGGCCTGCGCCCGGAGCCCGACCCGTCGGCCGAACGCGCCGCCGCGATCGTCGGGCGGATCGCGGGACGGCCGGGGGTCGTCCGCGTCGGGGAGCTGGCCCGGGACGAGGGCGTGAGCCCGCGCAGCCTGCAGCGGCTGTTCCACGAGTACGTCGGGATCGGCCCGAAGTGGGTGATCCGCAGGTTCCGGATGATGGAGGCGGCCGAGCGGGCCGCGGCGGGCACGCAGGTCGACTGGGCCGGGCTGGCCGCCGAGCTGGGCTACGCCGACCAGGCCCACTTCATCCGCGACTTCACCGCCGCCGTCGGCACCTCCCCCGCCCGGTACGCGCGCGAGGAGGGACTGGCAGGATCGGGACATGACGGACCCCCGCCCGGCCCCCGGCCCCCTCGATGACCTGACGGCCTTCCACCGGCTCGCCGCGGAGCGGCTGGCCGGGTTCGAGCACACCACCGTCCCGGACGCGCCGGGCCTGCGCCGCGCCGGGGTCGTGCTGTGCGCGGTCGAGCACGGCGGCGTCCCGTCGGTGATCCTGATCAAGCGGGCGTACCGGGGCCGCAACGCCGGGCAGTGGGGCCTGCCGGGCGGGCGGCTGGAGGACGGCGAGACCGCCGAGGAGGCGGCGCTGCGGGAGATGCGGGAGGAGATCGGCCTGGCCGCGGGCCCGGGCGACGTGGTCGGCCGGCTGGACGACTTCCCCGCCGCGTCCGGTTTCGCGATCACGCCGATCGTGGTCGTGCTCGACGATCCCGGGCCGCTCGCACCGAACCCGGACGAGGTCCATTCCGTCCATTACACGAGCCTGCGCAAGCTGACCGACGACGACACCCCGAGGTGGGTGCCGCTCCCGGACGGCGGCAGCCTGCTGCAGATGTGGCTCGCGCCGAACTGGCGGGTGCACGCCCCGACCGGCGCCATGCTGTGGCAGTTCCGTGAGGTGGTGCTGCTCGGGCGCCAGGCCAGGGTCGCGGACTTCGCCCAGCCCGACTGGACCCGCAACTAGCGGGCCCGGCCGGGCCGGTCCGGAGTCAGGGGGCTAGAACGTGCCGCCGTCGATGACGATGCGCTGCCCGGTCAGGTAGGACGCGCCGTCCGACACCAGGAACCGGACGACGTCGGCGACCTCCTCGGGAGTGCAGACGTGCCCGTAGGGGGACGCGGCGTCCACCTGCCGGATGTCGTCGACCCCCATCGTGGCGCGCACCAGCCGCCGCCCCATGTCGGTGTCCACGACGCCCGGCGCGACCACGTTGACGTGCATGCCGTTGGCGCGCTCCTCCTTCGACAGCACCTGCGCCAGCGCCTCCTGGGCCGCCTTGCCCATGGCATAGGGCCCCGAGTTGGCGTGCATCAGGTCGGTGACCACGCTGGACACGAACACGATGTCGCTGCGTTCGGCGCGCCGCAGCAAAGGGATCAGCGCCTGGCTGAGGTGGTGCGGGCCGAAGGCGTGCACGCGCAGCACCCGCTCCAGCTCGGCCGGGTCGGTGTCGGCGACGCTGTTGCCGCGGCTGGCGATCCCGGCGCTGTGCACGAGGATGTCCAGCCCGCCGAGCTCCTCCTCGACCGCGGCGGCGAGCGCCCGGCAGGCGTCGAGGTCGTCGACGGACGCCTGGAAGGCGTGGCCGTGCGACCCGGCGGCCTCGATGTCGGCGACGGTCTTGCGGGCGGCCTCCTCGTCGCGCCGGTAGGCGATCGCGACGCGGGCGCCGCCGGCGGCGAGGGCCAGCGCGATGGCGCGGCCGATCCCCCGGCCGCCGCCGGTGACCAGGGCCGTACGGCCGGCGAGAGAACTCATGGGCACTCCTTCGTCAGGTCGCGGAACGCGGAGCACCATCCTGCCCGGGGCGGGTCCGCGCCCGTAAGCGGCCCCTGACAAGAGCCGGCCCGCCGGTCGTGCGCCGGCGATGTGGCATCCGGCGGTTCGATCAGCCGGCGAGGGCGCGCAGCCACGCCGCGCCGCGCTCCAGATCGTCGTCGGTGAGGCCCACCAGCGGGTCGACGGCGACGAGGAGGTGGTCGGCGACGCCCTCCTCGGCGGCGATGCACTCCGTCGCGTCCGGCTCGTCCTCGAACCACACGAACGGGCGCCGCTCGACCCACGCCGCGACGTGCCGGGCCTTCCACGCGCCGAGGGTGCGTCCCTCCTCGATGCCCGGGAACCGCGGGATCGGGACGAACGGCAGCCGGGGCAGCCCGACCCGGGGCGAGATCCACTCGTTGGCGTTGTCGCACCAGTAGCTCGCCCAGGCCAGCTCGGCGCCGGCGGCCTCGGCCAGCTCGAGCAGCGCCGGCCCGTGCGCGGCGTTCAGCCACAGGCGGAAGGTGACGCCGTTGGGCGAGCAGCGATGCCGGCGGTAACCCCGGTGCGGCCTTTCGAACGGATTGAGAACCCCGTCAACGTCCAGCAGCACCAGCGGCGACCCCATACCCGAGAACCTACGGCATGGGACACGGAAGTTACATCAAGGTCATTTTGGGCAGCGTTTTGACAGTTTCGGATCCATGACCGAAACTGCACCGGGCCATCGAGGCGACACCCCGTGGAAAGGCGGTAACGAGGCGTGAGCGAGCAGGATTTGAGGACGGCACCGGCCGCGGCGTCGCACGTCGACGCGGGCGACGCCGGCTACCGCAAGTCCCTCAAGACCCGCCACGTCAACATGATCGCGATCGGCGGGGCGATCGGCACCGGGCTGTTCCTCGGCGCCGGCGGGCGGCTGGCCAGCGCCGGACCGTCCCTGGCCATCGCGTACGCGGTCTGCGGGTTCTTCTCGTTCATGGTGGTGCGGGCGCTCGGCGAGCTGGTCCTGCACCGCCCGTCGTCGGGGTCGTTCGTCTCCTACTCGCGCGAGTTCATGGGCGAGAAGGGCGCGTTCGTCGCGGGCTGGATGCACTTCCTGAACTGGTCCACGACCGGCATCGTCGACATCACGGCGATCGCGCTCTACATCCACTACTGGAAGGCGTTCACGAGCGTCCCGCAATGGGTGCTCGCGCTGATCGCGCTCGCGGTCGTCGTCACGATCAACCTCATCTCGGTGCGCATCTTCGGCGAGCTGGAGTTCTGGTTCTCCATCGTCAAGGTGGGCGCGCTCGTCGCGTTCATGTGCATCGGCATCGTGCTCGTCGTCACCGGCCACAAGGTCGGCGCGCAGGACGCCGGACCGCTGACGATCTTCGACCACGGCGGCATCTTCCCCAAGGGCGTGCTGCCGATGCTGGTGGTCGTACAGGGCGTCGTGTTCGCCTACGCCTCCACCGAGCTGGTCGGCGTCGCCGCCGGGGAGACCGAGAACCCCGAGAAGGTCATGCCGAAGGCGATCAACTCGATCGTCTGGCGGATCCTGGTGTTCTACGTGGGGTCGGTGCTGCTGCTCACGATGCTGCTCCCGTGGAGCGCCTACAAGGACGGCGAGAGCCCCTTCGTCACCGTGCTGTCCAAGCTCGGCGTGCCCGCCGCCGGCGGCGTGATGAACCTCATCGTGCTCACCGCGGCGCTGTCCAGCCTGAACTCCGGGCTGTACTCCACCGGCCGGATCCTGCGCTCCCTCGGCGCCTCCGGGTCGGCGCCCCGGTTCACCATGGCGATGAGCCGGTCGCAGGTGCCCTACGGCGGCATCCTGATGACCACGGCGATCTGCGTGCTGGGCGTCGGGCTGAACGCGTGGGTCCCCAAGGACGCCTTCGAGATCGTGCTGAACTTCGCGGCGATCGGCATCCTCGGCACCTGGGCGATGATCATGATCTCGCACCTGCTGTTCGTGCGCCGGACCCGCACGGGCGCGCTGTCCCGGCCGTCCTACCGGCTGCCGGGCTCGCCGGTCACCGAGATCGTCACGCTGGCGTTCCTCGCCGCGGTCGTCGTGCTGATGTGGTTCGACTACGACGGCGAGGGCCACAAGACCGTGCTGGCCGTCCCGGTGATCATCGCCGCGCTGGTGATCGGCTGGTTCTGCGCGCGGGGCCGGGTCGCGTCGATCGCGGCGGCCCGGACGGCGGACCCGGTCGAAGAATGACCGATCCCTGACCCGCCGGGACCGGTTCGGCCCCGGCGGCGCGGGCACCGTGCAGGCATGTGCCGACTCTTCGGGATGACGACCGGCGGGCCGCGCGTGCACGCCACGTTCTGGCTGCTGGACGCCCCCGACAGCCTGTCCTCGCAGAGCCGCCGGATGCCCGACGGAACCGGGCTCGGCTGGTTCTCGCTCAGCGAGGAGCCGGTCCGCGACCGGGCGCCCATCGCGGCGTTCAAGGACGCCGACTTCAACGCCGAGGCCCGCGACGTCGTCTCCCACACGTTCATGTCGCACGTCCGGTACGCCTCGACGGGCAGGCCGGACGTGCACAACTCGCACCCGTTCGTCATGGACGACCGGCTGTTCGCGCACAACGGGATGGTCCGGGGCCTCGACGTGATCCGGTCCTGGCTCAGCGACGTGGACCGCGCGCAGGTCCGCGGGCAGACCGACTCCGAGCTGGTCTTCGCCTACGTCACGGCGGAGATCCGGCGGCACGGCGACACCACCGCCGGGCTGATCGCCGCGGTCCGGCGGATCGCCGCCGAGGTGCCGGTGTTCGCGCTCAACGTGCTGCTCGCCGAGTCGGGTCGGCTGTGGGCGCTGCGCTACCCCGACACCCACGAGCTGTGGGTGCTGAAGCAGGAGCTCGGCGAGGAGGAAGCGACCCGCCGCCTGGAGGCCGGCCGGGAACCCGGTCGGGTGCACGTGTCGGCGCACCGCGAGGCGGCGCCCGCGCACGTCCTCGCCAGCGAGCGGATGGACGGCGCGCCCGGCTGGCGGCTCCTCGACCCCGGCGAGCTGCTCGTCGTGGACGGCGCGGTCGCGACGTCCCTGTTCCCGTTCGACCCGCCGGCCCACCGGGTGTCGCTCGACGACCTGTCGGTGACCGAGGCCACGTCGCAGACGTGATCTGCTTCACCCGCGGCCACGTAGGGTTGATCGGGTCGGACGAGCGCCCCCGAGGAGTCCCGGAGCAATGGAGCACGAACTCACCCTGATGGCGGTCCACGCCCACCCGGACGACGAGGTCCTCAGCACCGGCGGGCTGCTCGCGCGCTGCGCCGCCGAGGGGATCCGGACCGTGCTGGTCACCTGCACCAACGGCGAGCAGGGCGACGACTCCGGCGGCGTGAAGCCGGGCGAGCCGGGCCACGACGCGGAGGAGGTCGCGCAGCGGCGGCTGGCCGAGGTGCGCGAGTCCGCCGGGATCCTGGCCGTCGAGCACCTGGAGCTGCTCGGCTACCGCGACTCCGGCATGGAGGGCTGGTCCACCAACGAGGACCCGCGTGCGTTCGCGAACGTGCCGCTGGAGGAGTCCGCCGGGCGGCTGGCCGAGCTGATGGAGCGGTACAGGCCGCAAGTCGTCGTCACCTATGACGAGAACGGCGGCTACGGGCACCCCGACCACATCCAGGCGCACCGCATCGCCGTCGCGGCCACCGAGAAGACCGGCATCCCCGACAAGCTGTACTACACGGCGATCCCCCGGTCCGGCATCGCGCAGATGTTCGAGTTCGCGAAGTCGGCGGGCGTGGACCTGGGCTTCGAGCCGCCGGACGACTTCGGCGTCCCGGACGAGATGATCACCAGCGTGGTGGACGTCGCGCCCTACGCGGCCCGCAAGGTGAAGGCGCTGGAGGCGCACGCGAGCCAGGGCGAGAACATCTTCTTCCTGCGGCTGCCCGAGGAGGTCCAGCACATGGCCTTCTCGAATGAGACGTTCATCCGGCAGTTCAACCGCGTCGACGCCGCCCCCGACCATGAGGACGACCTGTTCGCGGGCCTGCGCTGACGCCCCGGCCTGCGCTGACGCGGCCCGCCGCTCGCGAAAGCGGGGCTCAGGCGGGCGTTCCGCGCCTCGCCTGGGCCCGGTAGTGGTCGAGGACGTCCTGCCGCAGCAGGTGACCGAAGCCCGCCCGCTCCAGCCGCAGCGCGAGAGCGGCCTCGGTGACGCCCAGCGCGGCGGCGGTCGCGTCCAGCCGCCACTCGTGCGCGGCCAGGCGCGTCAGCAGGTGCCCGCGCCGCACCTGCGAGTCCGAGAGCCGGTACGTCTTCAGGTAGGCGATCCGGCCGTCCGCGCCGGTGATCGTCTCACCGATGTGGTTCTCCTTGCGGAGCCCGAACGACGGCAGGAACCGCGCCAGCTCGAAGCCGTGCAGATGCTGCACGGTCTGGCGTGAGCCGTCCTCGTCGAACAGGTCGCCGGCCATGACCTCGTCGTGGAAGGCGGCCCATTCCTCCCGGCGGCGGGCCGCGGCGGCGCGCAGGTCGTGGAGCGAGGTGATCCCGGCGCCGTCGATCCCCGCCGACAGGTCGCCGGCCGGGGCGCCGAGCAGCCCGTAAGTGTAGATCAGCTCGCCGAACAGGTCCTCGACCAGGGTCGCGTGCAGGGTGCGGTAGTCGTCGGGATGCGGCGTGACGAACGCGCTGGCCAGCGCGTCGGCCACGTAGACGAGCACGCCGCACTGCCCTGGGTGGATCTCGAAGATCCGCAGCGCGTCCTCCAGGCCGTGGACCCGCAGGCCGAGGTAGCTCTCCTCGCAGCGCGGCGACAGTCCGCGCGCCACGGCCCGCCGCGACCACTCCTCCCAGAGGATCTCCGGGCCGCCGAAGTGCAGCGCGAGGTAGCCCTCGACGGCCAGGTGCAGGGGCAGGAACCGCAGGCGGTCCTTCCCGGCCTTGCGCGCCATGCGCCGGGTGAACCGGACGGGCATGCGCGGGGATGCGACCGCGGTGTCGCGCTCCAGCAGGCGCGTCCCGTAGGAGGCGGCCGGCGCCTGGTCGCCGTCGTTCCATGTCGCCACGAACGCGTGCGGGACGAACGACACGTAAGCGGTCCCGTCGCCGACGTCGACGACCGACACCGGCTCCTCGTAGGCCTTCCGGTGCAGCCGCAGGTGCGGGACGGGCTCGTCCCGGACGAGCGGGACGAGCCGCACGGACCCCCACGCCTGCGCGGGCCGGGTCTCCAGTCCTTCCAGCTCGAAGCTCATGCGCGCTCCCCCAGGAACCGGGCGGTGCGGTCGTCCAGGTGGGCGCGCAGGCCCGCCAGGCCGACCTGCCGCTCCGCGAAACGGGCCAGCTCGACGAGCGTCGGCAGGTCCTCGGCGTCGCGGATGCCCGCGGTCGGCACGCCGGGCGACAGCCGGCGCACGTCGAAGTCGTCCGCGTCGTACACCGGGTTGAGGTGGGCGATCAGGACGCGCTGCCCGGGCGCGAGCCGGTGCCCGGGGTCGAGGCGCGTCCGCCAGATCCGCAGGACGTCGGCGGCGAGGCCGGGCGGCGCGTTGTCGAAGCCGTCGGAGACGATGACGAGCCGGTCGGGCCGCGTCTCCAGCGCGTCGATGATCCGCTCCCCCAGCGGCGTCGGGCCGAACGGGTACACGAGCAGCTCGTCGGTGCGGCCCGACGTCCACAGCGGCGTGTACTCCTTGGCGAGCGCCTCCAGCAGGTGGTGCGCGGCGAGCGCGACCGCGAGCGGCCGGCGGCGCTTCTGCCCGGAGCCGGTCGAGGAGTGGCTGTCGTCCAGCACCGCCGCGACGCGGCCCCACGACCCGCGTGCGGCGCCGGCGACGCGGCGCGCGGCGGCGCGCAGCGCCCCGGTCAGCTCGGCGCGGCGCGCCGCGCGGTCGTCGAGCGGGAGCGCGAGCACGTAGGACGCGAGCCGGGTCAGCGGCATCGCGGTCAGGTTCGCCGCCACGGCCACGGCACCGGCCTCCCGGGCGTTCTCCTGCAGGCGCAGCCGCTCCAGCCTGGTCATGCGGGGCGCGATGCGCTCCAGGAACACCTCGCGCGGGACGCGGTGCTTGGCCGCGAACCCTTCGGCGACGGTGTAGGGCAGCTCGTACAGCGCGCCCTTCTCGTAGTGCGCGCGCCGCCACTGCTCGAGGATCGGCGTCTCGTAGGACTTCGCCGCGAGCGGGTCGAACAGGAAGCCGCGGAGCTCGCCGCCCGGCTGGACGTGCGCGTGCCGGACGGCGGTCTTGACGCCGTTGCGGTACTTCACGGCGTCGAACGCCGGGTCGGCGCGGGCCTCCAGCCAGCCGCGGATGATCGCGCGCGTACGCCGGTTGTTGACCTTCAGCCGGCGCAGCTCGCGGAACAGCCGGTACACCCGCTGCCGCGGCATCAGCTCGAGCCGCCGCGCGATCAGCCGGCCCTCCAGGCGGCGCCGCTCCGCGTCGACGTCGGCCGACCGCACCAGCAGGTTGCGGATGATGATCGCGGCGTTGTGGTCGTTGACGTCGAGCGCGAGCGCCGCGGCATAGACCTCCCGGTAGTTCTCCAGGGTGTAGTCGTGCAGGAACCCCAGGGAGAGGCGCTGGTCGCCGGGGGCGTGGTGGAACTCCCGCTGGCCGGTGGAGGTGATCGCGGCGTTGACGAACATCAGCGCGTCCTCGCAGGCGATCAGGTCCGCGAACGTCTCGCTCATCGTGATCCAACGTCGGCCGGGGGCTGGGTCCAGGAACGGGGGTGCCGGCCGGGGAAGGGGAGCGCGAGCTGCGAATCATCGCTTTACAGGGCGGGTTCCGGAAGTCGCACCGAAGTCCCGCGGCCGGCCCCCGCACCGTAGCACCGGGGTACGGGGACGGTCGCGGCCATTTCCGGCGTCAGGGGCGGTACGTGCCGAAGTACCACTCGTTGCCGTCCAGGTCGCGGGCGGCGTAGTCGCGCGAGCCGTAGTCGGTGTCGGCGAGCTCGCGGAAGATCTCGGCGCCGGCGGCCTTGGCGCGGTCGTGGTGCGCGTCGGGGTCGTCGATCGCCACGTACACGGCCGCCTTGACCTGCACGCCGGCGCCGAACATGAAGAGCCCGGTGTCGTACCCCATCTCGGCGTGGACGATCTTTCCGGAGTCGTCCCGGTACACGTTGTGCGGGACGAACCCGAACGCCTTCTCCAGCCACTCCATCGACTTGTCCGGGTCGGCGGTGGCGATCAGCGGGTAGAAGGTCCGCCGGATCTCGCTGGTCATGTCGTCCTCCTCGGTCGCCTGGTGACATGCCCAGTCTCCGCCGCGCCTCCCCCGCCGGTCTTGGACGAATGGGAGGTCGGCGGAGGTCAGCGGCGGGCGGGGAGGTCGGCGGCGGGCGGGGAGGTCAGCGGCGGGCGGCGTCGCGCTCGTCGGCGAGGCGGCGCGTCTCCTCGGAGACGGGCGCGCCGAGGATCGCGGCGACGACGTCGACCAGGTAGCTGGTGAACAGCCGGTCGTCGGTGCGCGGCCCCGAGCGCGCGCGCCGGGCCAGCTCCGTCGCGGCGTAGAGGATCGCGGTGAACCGGCGGTGCAGCCGCGCCGCGTCCTCCTCCAGGACGGGTTCCACGAGGTCCCGCCACCGGCACAGGCTGTCGGTCTTCGGCGGCTGCGCCGCTCCCCCGGCCGCGCCCGGCTCCGGCGGATCGTCGGGGACGGCGAGCGGGAGCAGCGGGCGCGGCCGGTTCACCACGTCCGCCCAGATCTGCAGGAACGCGCGGCCCGACGCGTCGCCGAGGCGGGCCGCCATGGGCCGGACGAGCGCGGCGGCGAGCGCGCGGCCGCCCGTGCCGCCGTCGGCCTCGTAGGCGTCGAGCAGGGCGTGCCGGCGCGCCTCGATCTCCGGGGCGTGCCGGGCGAAGATCGCGCGTACGATCCCCGCCCGGTCGCCGAAGTGGTACTGCACGGCCGTGGCGTTGCGGGCGCCCGCGGCCTGCACGATCTCGCGCAGGCTGACGGCGTCGATCCCGCGCTCGGCGTAGAGCCGCTCGGCCGCGTCCAGCAGCCGCTCCCGCGTCTCGTTCATTCGTTACCTATAGCGTGTTCCAGGGCGTCGGCGAAGCGGGCGCGGGCCGCCTCGCGGCGGGTCGGCAGGTGGCCGGACGGCCACAGGCCCTCGACGGGCTCGACGTCGCGCAGCAGTTGCCGCGCCACGGTGATCTTGTGGACCTCGGTGGGGCCGTCGGCGATGGCCATCGCCTGCGCGCCCATCATCATGGCGGCGAACGGCATCTCGTTCGACACGCCGAGGGCACCGTGCAGGTGCATCGCGCGCTGCGCCACGTCGTGGTACACCTTCGGCATCGTGGCCTTGACCGCGGCGATGTCCTTGCGGACCTTCTTGTAGTCCTTGTGCTTGTCGATCAGCCAGGCGGTGCGCAGGACCAGCAGCCGGAACTGCTCGATCTCGATCCAGCTGTCGGCGATCTTCTCCTGGGTCATCTGCATCTTCGCCAGCGGCCCGAACCGGGTCTGCCGGGACACGGCGCGCTCGCACATCATGTCGAACGCCTTGCGGACCTGCGCGATCGTGCGCATGGCGTGGTGGATGCGGCCGCCGCCGAGGCGGGTCTGCGCGATGACGAACGCGCCGCCCTCGTCGCCGAGCAGGTTCTCGGCCGGGACGCGGACGTTCTCGTAGCGCAGGTAGCCGTGCGAGCCCTCGCGCTCGCCGCCGACGCCGACGTTGCGGACGGTGGTCAGCCCGGGCGTGTCGGCGGGGACGATGAACATCGACATGCCCTCGTAGGCGGACACGTCGGGGTTCGACACCGCCATGACGATCAGGAACTCGGCGTGCCGCGCGTTGGAGGAGAACCACTTCTCGCCGTTGATGACCCAGCCGTCGCCGTCGCGGACGGCGCGCGTGGTGAACAGGGTCGGGTCGGCGCCGCCGTGCGGCTCGGTCATCGAGTAGGACGAGGAGATCTCGCCGTCCAGCAGCGGCCGCAGGTACCGCTCCTTCTGCTCGGGCGTGCCGAAATGGGCGATGATCTCGGCGTTGCCGGAGTCGGGCGCCTGGCAGCCGAACACCGACGGCGCCCACCGGGACCGTCCGAGGATCTCGTTCAGCAGCGCGAGCTTCACCTGCCCGTAGCCCTGGCCGCCGAGCTCGGGGCCGAGGTGGCACGCCCACAGGCCCTTCTCGCGGACCTGGTCCTGCAAAGGCCGCACCATCGTCTTGTAGCGGGGGTCGGACTTGTCGTAGGGGTCGCCCAGCACCAGGTCGAGGGGTTCGACCTCGTCGCGGACGAACGCGTCCGCCCAGTCGAGAAGTTCCTGGTAGGCGGGGTCGGTCTCGAAGTCCCAGGCCATGGCGAGCCTCCTGCGGTCGGTGCGCTCCGTCCCGTGAATAATCGAGCCACCTCAATGAATAATGCAAGTGCATGACTGTTACTCTCCGGTAGACCGCCGTACCCGAAGGGAACCGCCGTGCAGCCTGAGCAGATCGACCCCGCGCTCGTGGACTTCGCCGTCCTGGCCGCGTGGATGGACGGGCAGGGCCTGCCGGACGGCCCGTTCGAGAAGGTCGAGCCGCTCACCGGCGGGACGCAGAACACGCTGGTCCGCTTCCACCGCGGCGGCCGGGACTACGTGCTGCGGCGCGGACCCGCGCACCTGCGCGCCCGGACCAACGACGTGCTGCGCCGCGAGGCGCGCGTGCTCGCCGCGCTGGACGGCACCGACGTGCCCGCGCCCCGCGTGATCGCCGCCTGCCCGGACGAGTCGGTCATGAACGGCGCCGTGTTCTACCTGATGACGCCGGTCGAGGGCTTCAACGCCTCGGTGGCCCTGCCGGACCCGCACGCCGGCGACGCGTCCGTCCGGCACGCGATGGGCCTGAACGCGGCGCGCGCGCTGTCCGCGCTCGGCGCGGTCGACCACGAGGCGGTCGGGCTGGCGGACTTCGGCAAGCCCGAGGGCTTCCTGGAGCGGCAGGTGAGCCGCTGGCTCTCCGAACTCGACTCCTACGGCGCGCTCGACGGCTACCCCGGACCGGACATCCCGGGCCTGGACGACGTGGCGCGCTGGCTGGAGGAGGGCCGTCCCGCGACGTGGCGGCCGGGCATCCTGCACGGCGACTACCACCTGGCCAACCTGATGTACTCCTTCGACGGCCCCGAGGTCGCGGCGATCGTCGACTGGGAGATGTGCACGATCGGCGACCCGCTGCTCGACCTCGGCTGGCTGCTGGCGACCTGGCCGCAGCACGGCGACGAGAGCGCGCAGCTGGCCGGGCCGCTGGGCGCGGCCGGGGGCCTGCCGTCGACGGACGAGCTGGTCGCCGCCTACGCCGAGCGCGCGGGCGCGGTCGCCGGCCGCGACCTGGCGTCCATCACGTGGTACGCGGTGCTCGCCTGCTTCAAGCTCGGCATCGTCCTGGAGGGCACGCACGCACGGGCGTTCGCGGGGAAGGCGCCGAAGGAGACCGGCGACATGCTGCACGCCATCACGCTCGGGCTGTTCCGCCGGGCGCAGGCGTTCATCGCCTCCTGACCGCCCGGGGTCCCGGGCACGTCACCCACTGGAGCCACCTCCCGTAGTACTACCTCTTGTAGAACTACAGTGCGTCGTACTACGTTCGGTCGTACAGGTCACCGGCGACCGACCCCCACGGGAGTGGCGCATGTCCCTGACCGAACGGCGCGCTTCGACGGCCGAACAAGCCCTGAACGCCCTCGACGACCGGCTCGGCACCACCGGGTTCGCCCGCCGCGCCGCCCGCAAGGCGTTCCCCGAGCACTGGTCCTTCCTCATCGGCGAGATCGCCCTCTACTCCTTCCTCGTCCTGCTCGCCTCCGGCGTCTTCCTGACGTTCTTCTTCAAGCCGAGCATGGGCGAGGTCGTCTACCACGGCTCCTACGTCCCGCTCCGCGGCGTCGAGATGAGCGAGGCGTACGCCTCGACGCTGCACATCAGCATGGACGTGCGCGGCGGCCTGCTCGTGCGGCAGGTGCACCACTGGTCCGCGCTGATCTTCATCGCCGCGATCCTGGCGCACATGCTCCGGGTGTTCTTCACCGGCGCGTTCCGCAAGCCCCGCGAGCTGAACTGGCTGCTCGGCATCGTGCTGTTCACGCTGGCGATGGCCAACGGGTTCACCGGCTACTCGCTGCCCGACGACCTGCTGTCCGGCACCGGGCTGCGGCTGGTGCTCGGCGCCGCGCAGGCGATCCCGCTCGTCGGCAGCTACCTCGCGTTCTTCCTGCTCGGCGGCCAGTTCCCCGGCACCGACCTCATCCCGAGGCTCTACGTCGTGCACGTGCTGCTGGTGCCGGGCCTGATGGCGGCGCTCGTGCCGCTGCACGCGATCGTGCTGCCGTGGGTGCAGAAGCACACCGACTTCCGGCGCGGCCGCAGCACCGAGCGGACCGTCGAGGGCAAGCCGTTCTACCCGGTCTTCATGGCCAAGACCACGGCGTTCGTCCTGTTCACCGCCGGGGTGACCGTGCTGCTGGCGGCCTTCCTGCAGATCAACCCGGTCTGGCAGTACGGCCCCTACTCCCCCACCGCGATCAGCGCGGGGTCGCAGCCCGACTGGTACCTGGCGTTCGGCGACGGCGCGCTGCGGCTGATGCCGGGCTGGGACGTCACCGTCGCCGGGCACACGCTGTCGTTCGGCATCCTCGTCCCGCTCCTGGTCATCACCGTGTTCTTCACGCTGCTCGCGCTCTACCCCTTCATCGAGCGGCGCGCGACGGGCGACACGGCGATCCATCATGTGCTCGACCGTCCGCGCGACGCCGCCACGCGGACGGGCCTGGGCGCCGCGGGCATCGTGTTCTACGGCGTGCTGTGGGCGGCGGCGGGCAACGACGTCATCGCCGACCGGTTCGAGGTGTCCCTGTTCGCGACCACCTGGTTCTTCCGCGTCACGCTCCTGGCCGGGCCGGTGCTGGCGTTCGCGGTGACACGGCGGCTGTGCCTCGGCCTCCAGCGCCGCGACCGGCTGCTCCTGGAGCACGGCGTCGAGACGGGGATCATCGTCCGCGCCCCGTCCGGCGGGTTCAGCGAGCGGACCCGCCCGCTCGTCCCGGAGGCGGCGGAGCGGCTCCGGACGAGGACGGCGGTACCGGCGCCGCGGGGCGGGCCGCTCGCGCGGCTGTTCGCCGGCGGCGAGCTGGAGCGTTCCGAGAAGACCGGAGAGGAGCGCCGCCCGGTGCCGCGCTGATGCGATGATCACGGGTGGGAGGTGCCGCGATGGAGATCCGCAGCGGCGGGCCGGACGACGTACCCGTGATCATGGCGATGCTGGACGGCGCCGTCGCCTGGCTGGCGAGCAACGGGCGGACGGGCCAGTGGGGCGCCGAGCCGTGGTCGCGCGACCCGCGCCGGGTCGAGCGCATCACCGGCATCGCCCGCGACGACGAGATCCTGGTGGCGGAGGTCGGCGGCCGCCCCGCCGGGGTCATGGCCGTCGCGCCGCGCCCGCCGTCCTACGTGGGCGCGGCCGACGAGCCGGAGCTGTACATCACGCTGCTGGTCACCGACCGGGCGTTCGCCGGCCACGGCGTCGGCGCCGCCCTGATCGCCGAGGCGAAGAGGCTGGCGCGGGCGCGCGGCGCCGGGCTGCTGCGCGTCGACTGCTACGGCGGCGGCGACGGGCGGCTCGTCGGGTACTACCGGAGCCAGGGGTTCGCGACGGTCGCCGAGTTCGAGGTGGGCGACTGGCCCGGGCAGGTGCTGGCCCAGCGCGTCGACGCCGCCGGCTGAGCCCGCCCCCGCCCGCCCCGCCCGCCTTGCGGATCGCGGCGGGCGGGGCGCAGTCTGGAAGGGACCGGTGGGATCGGGGCAGTCGGTGACGCCCTTACGCCGCACGGACGGCGACCGAGCCGCTCGCCCCGTCCCACCGGTCTGCGCGACCTCGGGCCGCTGGTCAGCACGGCCTTTGGCCGCTGGTCAGGCGGACTGGCCGCTGGTCAGGCGGACTGGCCGGTGAGCTCGCCCGCCGGGTCCTCCGGCGCGGCCAGCCGGTCGCCCGCGTCGGCGGTGTAGTCGTCGGGGCTCGTCTCGTCCCGGCCGGCCGGGACCTTCAGCGCCCGCACGACCAGCGTGACCACGACCGCGACGACCATGTTGAGCACGAACGCGGTCAGCGCGATGTAGCCGGTGTGGCCGATGAACGGGATGTCGGCGAGGGGCGAGCCGAAGTGGCTCTGCGTCGGCGACGCCTGGTCGTAGGCGGTGTACGTGCCGTACGCCATGCCCGCGGCCCAGCCGGCGAGCAGGCCCCAGCGGTCCAGCCACCGCGTGTACAGGCCGATGCCGATGGCGGGGAACGTCTGCACCACCCAGATGCCGCCGAGCAGCTGCAGGTTGATCGCCAGCGACTTGTCGAAGCCGAGCACGAACACCAGCGCGCCGAGCTTCACCAGCAGCGACACCAGCTGCGACACCCGGGTCTCCTCCTCGGGGGTCGCGTCCGGCCGGATGAAGGAGGTGTAGACGTTGCGGGTGAACAGGTTGGACGCGGCGATCGACATGATCGCGGCGGGCACCAGCGCGCCGACCCCGATCGCGGCGAACGCGACGCCGGTGAACCAGTCCGGGAACACCTGGTCGAACAGCTCCGGCACCGCCAGCTGCGGGTTGCCGGCGTGCTTGACGGCGGCGACGACGCCGGGGTGGGCGAGCGCCATGTAGCCGAGCAGCGCGAGCAGCCCGAGCAGCAGCGAGTACGCGGGCAGCAGCGCCGCGTTCCGCCGGATCACGTCGCGGCGCCCGGCGGCGAGCGCGCCGGTCACGCTGTGCGGGTAGATGAACAGCGCGAGCGACGAGCCGAGCGCCAGCGTCCCGTACGCCCAGTGCGTCATGTCGCTGGTGAACAGCGAGCCGGCGGGCTTGCCGGTCGCCGGGTTCGGCTTGGCGAGGGCGGCGGCGGACTTGTCGAAGATGCCGTCCCAGCCGCCGAGCTTGGTGGGGATGTAGACGATCGCGACGATGATCACGATGTAGATCAGCGCGTCCTTGACGAACGAGATCAGCGCCGGCGCCCGCAGCCCCGAGGTGTAGGTGTAGGCGGCCAGCAGCGCGAACGCGATGAACAGGGGCAGGTCCTTCGCCCAGCCGGACCCGGAGACGCCCATCACCGTCAGGACGGCCTGGATGCCGACGAGCTGCAGCGCGATGTACGGCATCATCGCCAGGATGCCGGTGAGGGCGATCGCGAGCCCCAGCGACCGCGAGCCGTACCGGCCGCGGACGAAGTCGGCGGCGGTCACGTAGCCGTGCCGCTGCGCGACCGACCACAGCCGCGGGCCGATCAGGAACACGATCGGGTAGGCGATCGCACCGTAGGGCACCGACCAGAAGCCCATCGCGCCGCCCGCGAACACCGCGGACGGCACGGCGATGAACGTGTAGGCGCTGTAGAGGTCGCCGCCGAGCAGGAACCAGGTGACGAACGTGCCGAAGCTGCGTCCGCCGAGGCCCCACTCGTCGAGGTGCATGATGGTCTGGCCGCGCCGCCAGCGCGCGGCCGCGAAGCCGACCACCGTCACCACCGCGAAGAAGACGATGAAGATGGTCAGCTCGACGTCGTTGACGTCCTTCACTTCGCCGCACCCCGCTTCCGGGTCAGCAGGTGGGCGCCGCCGATGCACACGGCGGTGAGCACCACCCACAGCAGCTGCCACCAGTAGAAGAACGGGAAGCCCGCCACGTGCGGGCCGTCCTTGGCGTAGGTCGGCACGGCGAGGTAGACGGCGAAGGGGACGACCAGCAGGACGCCCGCCACCGCCTTCCGTGCGAGGGACGATCTGGGCGGGGGTGGAGAGGCGGGGGACGTATCACTCACGGATGACCTCCATGGGCCGGGGGAACGAGCGGCCGGGGCGATTCTCGCCCCCGCAATATTGCGATCTTCGAACCGCCGGCACCAGTCCCGGGGCCATTTGTTGACCAAGTCGAGCCCTGTGTCGTTTTCCCGCCAGCGGAACGGTCCACGTGCACGGCATCCTCGGCTCATGGACGAAGCCCGCAAGGACCGGACGGACACCGGCCCGGCCCGCCGCGCGTTCCGGTTCGGCGTGGTCGGCGAGTCGATCCGCTCCGGTGCGCAGCTGCTCGCGACGGCGCGGCGCGCCGAGGACCTCGGATACTCCGCGCTGGTCCTGCGCGACCACTTCGTGGCCGAGCCGTTCGGCGACCAGCTCGCCCCGATGGTCGCGCTGGCGTCGGCCGCGGCCGCGACGAGCACGCTGCGGGTCGGCACGATGGTGCTCTCCAACGACTACCGGCACCCGGTGATGCTCGCCAAGGAGGCCGCGACGCTCGACCACCTGTCGGGCGGCCGTTTCGAGCTGGGTCTCGGCGCGGGCTGGCTCCGCGAGGAGTACGAGGCGGCCGGGATGCCCTTCGACGCCGCGGGCACGCGGGTCGGCCGGCTGGAGGAGTCGCTGCGGATCCTGCGGAGCCTGCTGTCCGGCGACAGGACGACCTTCGCCGGCGAGCACTACCGGATCGACGGCCTGGAGGTGTTCCCGCGTCCGGAGCGATGCCCGCCCCTCGTGGTCGGCGCGGGCAGCCGGCGGATGCTCGGCATCGCCGGGCGGCTCGCCGACACCGTCGGGATCCTGCCCCGCGCCCTCCCCGACGGGACGATCTCCGAGGAGATCACCGAGCGGCTCCCGGAGACCGTCGAGCGCAAGGTCGGCTGGGTCCGGGAGGCCGCCGCGGGCCGCGACGTCGAGCTGAGCATGGTGGTCACGCCCACGTTCGGCCCCGATCCGCGCGGCGCCGCCGCGAAGGTCGCGGTGATGCGCGGCTGGGGCACCGCGTCCACCGGCCTGGTGCTGGAGATGCCGTCGCAGTTCGTCGGGCCGCCCGAGCACATCGCCGAGCAGATGCTCGCCCGCCGCGACCGCTTCGGCTTCAGCTATTACCAGGTGCCCGACACGGCGATGGACGCGTTCGCGCCCGTCATCGCGCACCTCGCCTGACGCGGGTCAGCGCGCGGGGGCGGCGAAGCCCGCGTTCATGGCGAGGCTGAGCGCGGGCTCGGTGAGCCGCCCCCCGGCCAGCGACCCGACGACGCGCCCGTGCTGGAACACCACGACCCGGTGGCACAGCTCGACCAGCTCGGCGAGGTCCGACGACGCGATCAGCACGACCTTCCCCTCGGCGGCCAGCCCGCGGACGATGCCGTGCAGCTCGGCGCGGGCGCCGACGTCGACCCCGCGCGTCGGGTCGTCCAGCGCCAGGACGGACGGGGCGGCGTCCAGCCACTTGGCGAGGACGACCTTCTGCTGGTTCCCGCCCGACAGGTCGCCCGCGCCGGCGCGCACGTCGCCGCGGACGCGCAGCCGCTCCAGGTGGCCGCACGACCGGTCGACGAGGCGGGAGCGGCGCGGCAGGAACCCGCCGCGCCCCTGCCCGAGCCAGCTCACCGCCGTGACGTTCTCCCACAGCGCCTTGTCGAGCATCAGGCCGCGGCCCTTGCGGTCGCCGGAGACGAAGGCGACGCCCGAGGTGACGGCGTGCCGCGCCGACCGGGGCGCCTGCCCGCCGGGCAGCCGCACGGACCCCGACGACGGCCGGGCGCGGCCGCACACGGCGTCGAGGACGGCGAGGTGGCCGGCGCCCTGGAGCCCGGCCAGCCCGACGATCTCCCCGCCCGCCGCCGTCAGCGAGACGTCCCGCAGCCGGCCGGGGACCGTGACGCCGGTGAGGGAGACCGCCGCCCCGCCGGGGCTGTGCGGGGCG
>NZ_JBEZJL010000101.1:0-34915 GCF_040651755.1 Actinomadura sp. NPDC048394
ACCCCACGCCCACCCATACACTCTTCCCCACCACGACCCTCTTCCGATCTCGCCGGCCGGGCCGCAAAGCGAACACCGAACGCCCGCGGAACCGGGCCCGTCCCGTTTCCGCGGACGTTTTTCCGCGTTCCGGGAACTCGCCGTCGCCCCCGTCCGGTTCATGCTTGAGACGGCCTCCCGCTCCCGTAAGGTGTTTTCGCCGGCGGAGGCCGTCCCGGAAGGATCCACGATGACGCAAGAGATGACGGCGCGGGAACGCGCGACGGCGGCGGCGCCCGGCCCGCCCGTGTGGTACCAGGCCGTCGCCTGGCTGCTCACCCTCGCCGGGCTCGGCATCTCCGTCTACCTGACGATCACGCACTACGACCAGGGCGCCCTGGTGTGCTCGGCCACCGCCACGGTCGACTGCCACGCGGTCACCACCAGCGAGTACTCCGAGCTCCTCGGCATCCCCATGCCGCTGTTCGGGCTCGCGTTCTTCGTCGGGTTCGGCGCGCTGATCACCCCGTGGGCGCTGCGCTCGCCGTGGCCGCCGCTGCGCTGGGGGCGGCTCGCGGCGGTGTCGGTCGGCGTGCTCTTCGTCGTCTACCTCGTGACGGTCGAGCTGGCGGTGCTGCACAAGATCTGCCTGTGGTGCAGCGGGGTCCACGCCATCACTATCCTGCTCTTCGTCCTCGTTCTGTTCGACGAGTTCCGGCGGATCGGTCAGGCCGACTAGTCCCGCCGGACCCGCGCCGCACGCAGCACGCGCGGCCCCCATCCATAGGAGTCCCCAATGAGCAAGGCCGCACGGGAGCGGTCCGCGAGAGAGCGCCTCGCCGCCGAACGGCGGCGGCAGGCGGCGCGGGCCAAGCAGCGGCGGCTGCTGTCCATCGTCCTCGGGTCGGTGGTCGCGGTAGCGGTGATCGTGGTGGCGACCGTCCTCGTCATCGACCACAAGAACAAGAGCGGCCGCGCCGAGGTCCACCAGGGCGCCCTCGCCCCCCTCAGCCGCCAGGCCGACGGCTCGATCGTGATGGCCAAGGCCGGCGTCACCAAGCCGGAACTGGAGATCTTCGAGGACTTCCAGTGCCCGAACTGCAAGCAGTTCGAGAAGAACACCGGCTCGACCGTCGAGCAGCTCGCCGCGCAGGGCAAGGTGAAGGTCGTCTACCGGCCGTTCCACCTGTTCGGCAACAGCCCCGACCCGGTCAAGACGAACTCGCTGCGCTCCGCCGAGGCCGCGCTGTGCGTGCCCGCCGACAAGTGGATCTCCTACCACGACGCGCTGTTCCGCTTCCAGCCGGCCGAGGGCTCGAAGGGCTTCGCGCCGAAGGACCTCGTCAAGTGGGGCAAGGACATCGGGATCTCCGACCCGAACTTCGAGAAGTGCGTGAAGGACGAGCAGAAGAAGTCGCAGGTCGACGCGATGACCAACTATGCGCTGCAGACCCGCGGGGTCGACAGCACGCCGACGGTCTTCCTCGACGGGCGCAAGCTCGACAGCAACGTCGTCTTCACCCCCGACGGCCTGAAGGCCATGGTCGACGCGGCCGCCGGCGCGGCCAAGAAGTGAGCCTCCGCCGCGCGAACCGCTGAACCCTCCGTGCGGCCTCACCGCGCGGGACGCCCCTCCCCACTACGCTCGGGTGTGCTCGAGTAACACACCGTCATGGTCGTTGGGGGATCGATGAGCAAGGCCGACAGGGAGCGTTCCGCGCGGGACCGGCTCGCGGAGGAGCGGCGGCGGGCGGCGGCGGCGCAGCGGCGCAGGCGGCTGCTCGTGGTCGTGCTCGGCGCGGTGGCGGCGGCGGCCGTCGTGGTCGTCATCGTCGTCGTCGCGATCGGCAACAAGGGGGACGGTGGGCCGTCCGCCGAGAAGTACACCGGCCCGATCGCGCCCGCCACCCGCCAGCAGGACGGCTCGGTCGCCATGGCGAACCCCGGCGTGACCACGCCCGTCCTGGACGTCTTCGAGGACTTCCAGTGCCCCGCCTGCAAGGCGATGGAGGCCCGTGTCGGCGGCACGATCAAGAAGCTCGCCGCCGAGGGCCGCGTCAAGGTCGTCTACCGGCCGTTCCAGCTGTTCCAGCAGGACCCGCTGATGTCGAACTCGCGGCGCGCCGCGAACGCCGCCGCCTGCATGCCCGCCGACCACTGGGTGAAGTACCACGACAAGCTGTACGCCGAGCAGCCGCCCGAGGGCGACAAGGGCTTCTCGAACGCCGACCTGGTCAAGTGGGCGGGGCAGCTCGGCGTCACCGCGCCCTCGTTCGCGGCGTGCGTGAACGGCGCGCAGAAGATGGGCCAGGTCGACCAGGCCACCGCCTACGCCGGCAAGGCGGGCGTGACCGCGACCCCGTTCCTCGCGCTGAACGGCAGGCAGCTCGGCGACGACGCCCTCGGCTCCCCGGACGGCCTGCAGAAGGCCGTCGCCAAGGCGGGCTCCGGCACCCCGCGGTCCGCGGGCCGGGCCCCCGAGCAGGGCTGAACGGCGTCCCGCATGGTCTCGTACCGGTGTCCGTAGCGCGGCGATCGGCTGTCGGTGCCGCGGACGTTTCCGTCCCATGCCGCCGGAGGCGGTAACGTCAACGGTCATGCACCCGGTCGCCTTCATCCCGAGCCCGTCCCAGGGCGTCTGGCACCTCGGACCCATCCCGCTCCGTGCCTACGCGATCATGATCATTCTCGGCATCGTCGTCGCGGTCTGGGTCGGCGAGCGACGCTGGGCGGCCAAGGGCGGCGCCCCCGGCACGATCATCGACGTGGCCGTGTGGGCGGTGCCGTTCGGCCTGGTCGGCGGGCGCCTGTACCACGTCGTCACCGACGCGCAGCGGTACTTCGGCAGCGGCGGCGACCCGGTCCGGGCCCTGGAGATCTGGAAGGGCGGCCTCGGCATCTGGGGCGCCATCGCGCTCGGCGCGGTCGGCGCGTGGGTCGGCTGCCGGCGGCGCGGCATCTCGATCCTCGCGCTCGCCGACGCGTGCGCGCCCGGGATCGTCCTGGCGCAGGCGGTCGGCCGCTGGGGCAACTACTGGAACCAGGAGCTGTACGGCAAGCCGCTGCACACCTTCTGGGCCCTGAAGATCGACCCGAGCCACCGGCCGACGCTCGGCGACGGCCCGGCCCTGAACCCGAAGTACGAGAACATCGGCACCTACCACCCGACGTTCCTGTACGAGTCGCTGTGGTGCATCGGCGTCGCGATCCTGATCGTCTGGGCCGACCGCCGCTACAAGCTCACCCACGGCCGGGCGTTCGCGCTGTACGTCGCCGCCTACACGGTGGGACGCGGCTGGATCGAGGCGCTGCGCATCGACGACGCGCACCACTTCCTCGGCCTGCGGCTGAACGACTACACCTCGGTCGTGGTCTTCCTCTGCGCCGTCGCCTACCTGTACTTCGCGCGCAACAAGACGGGCCCGGAGGCGGTCGTCGGGCACGCGCCGGGTGGCGCCGCACCGTCCGGCGACTCCGAGGCCACCGCGGTGGACGCGGCCGCCGACGACGCGCCGGCGAAGGACGAGCCCGCGAAGGACGCCGCGAAGGACGAGGATCCGGAGGCCGAACGGCCCGTCGAAGCGGCGGACGAGGCAGACGAGGCCGACGAGGCGGAGACGGCCGCGCAGCCGGCGTCCGAGGAGACCGCGCCCGAGAAGGCCGAAGGTGAGGAGCCCGAGGACGCGGAGCCCGAGGCCGCGAAGGACGACGCCGGGGAGCCGGAGGCCGCGGAGGCGGACGAGCCCGCGGACGCCGCGCAGGACGCGCAGCCCGCCGAGGACGCCCCCGGCGCCGCCGCCGAGACGTCCGACACGGAATCCGCCCCCGAGACCGCCGAGGAGCCCGCTGAGCGCCCGGAGGAGGCCGCCGCGGAGCCCGAACCGGAGCCCGCGCCGGAAGCGGCGCCCGAACCGGGGCCCGGCGCGCCGGCCGCGGCCGTGAACAGTGAGAATGGTCCGGACGGTGCCGCCGACGCTCCCGAGCGGGTAGGGAAGGGAGAGCCCGTCAAGGACGGGAAGTAGGAAGACACGATGTCCGGTACGGGGGAGATGACCGGGGAGAAGTCCGGCCAGACACCGGAGCTGCACCACCAGCACCGCGACGTCAGCGGGGGCTGGCTGCGGCCCGCGGTCTTCGGCGCGATGGACGGGCTGGTCTCCAACTTCGCGCTGATCGCGGGGATCGCGGGCGGGAAGCAGGACCCGAAGATCGTGCTGCTGGCGGGGCTCGCCGGGCTGGCGGCGGGCGCGTTCTCGATGGCGGCGGGGGAGTACATCTCCGTCGCGTCCCAGTCGGAGCTGGCGCTGGCGGAGATCGAGATCGAGCGGCTGGAGCTGGCCCGCAACCCGGTGGCCGAGCAGCGCGAGCTGGCCGGGGTGTTCGAGGCGCGCGGGGTGGACCCGGAGACCGCCGCGGAGGTGGCGCGGCAGCTGTCGCGCAACCCCGAGGGGGCGCTGGAGGTGCACTCCAAGGAGGAGCTCGGGGTGTCCCCGGGGGACCTGCCGTCGCCGCTGCTCGCGGCGGGGTCGTCGTTCCTGTCGTTCGCGGTGGGGGCGCTGCTGCCGGTGCTGCCGTACCTGCTGGGCGCGTCCACGCTGTGGCCGGCGGCCGCGGTGGCGGCGCTGGGGCTGTTCTTCGCCGGGGCGCTGGTGTCGCGGGTGACGACGCGGGCGTGGTGGTTCGGCGGGGCGCGGCAGCTGCTGTTCGGCGCGGCGGCCGCCGCGATCACCTACGGCGTCGGCGCGGTGATCGGCACCAACGGGCTGTGACCCGCACGGGCCCGTCGCGAGTCCGGCGTGGGTCGGGCGCGGGCCCGGCGTGGGTCGGGCGTGGGCGCGGTGCGGGCCGGGTGCAGGTCCGGGCCCGCCGGCCGTGCAACAAATGCGGATGAATCGCCCTTTTGGGCGCGGCGGGTGCGGCGGGACCGCTAAGCTCCGGGGCGTGATCGAGGCCCGTGACACTGGTTCCCCCGCGGCCGGAGGCGACGGCGCAGGGAAGGACTTCTGGCCGGAGGACAAGCCCCGCCGGAACCTTCCGAACCCCAAGCTGCTGTACGGAGGGGCGGCCGCCCTGGTCGCCGTGGTCGTGATCGCGGTGGTCGCCGTGGTCGCCCTCGGCGGCGGAGGCGGCGGCGACAAGCCCGCGGCGAAGGCGCTGCCGACCGCCTACACGCCCGACTTCAGCGGCGACGGGTTCGGCAAGATCGCCCAGCGCACCGCCGACAACCGGGCGATCACCGAGGGCGAGGCGTTCTCGGCCGACGCCAAGACCCTCAAGCAGGGCAAGTACACGATGACGCTCGCCGCCTCGGACCTCACGTCCGACTGCAAGAGCGCGAGCTGGGGCGCGCGGCTGCAGGGCGACCTCGCCAAGTACGGCTGCACGCAGGTGGTCCGCAGCGCGTACGTGAGCCCGGACAAGAAGTACGTCGGCCAGTTCATGGTCGTGAACCTGGCGAGCCAGGACGGCTCCGCGCAGGTGCTGCGCGACCTCGACAAGGCGACCGGCGCCGGGTGGCTGACGCCGCTGCAGCCGAAGGGCGTCGCGTCGTTCGGGCCCGGCTTCACCGCCGCCTACGCCAGCGTCTACGGGCACTACGCCGTGGTGACGTGGGTGGAGCGCGCGGGCGGGGCGCGGCCCGACTCGCTGAACGAGATGATCGACGTCAGCCTGGTCGTCGAGAACGCCGGCGACTTCCTCTACCAGCGGCTCGACCTGGCCGGGAACGGGGCGTCGTAACGTGCGCCCCGCGCAGCGGTAGTCCGCCGCCGTGGAACCCGATGACCGCGGCCGCCGCGGCGGCCGTCCGAAGCGCGCGCCGGTGAGCCGCTCCGGCCGCCGGCAGCCCGCCCCGCGCAGGGGCCAGGGCCGGACGGGCGGGCCCCGCCGGATCGGCTCGCCGCGCGACGGCGCCGCCCGGCCGGAACGTTCCGGAGGGCGCCGCCGCGGCGCCCAGGGCCACGCCGGCCCTCCCGAGCAGGCCGGCCCTCCCGAGCGGCCCTACACGGACCAGGGCGCCTACGCCGACCAGGCGTACGCGGAGCAACCGCCCTACGGGCAGCCCTCCTACGACGAGCCGCCCTACGAGGAGTCCGGCTTCGCCGAGAACGCCCCCTACCAGGGCGATCCCGCATACCAGGACGACCCCTACGGCAGTGAGGCGCCCGCGCAGGACGAGGTGCCGGACGCCCCGTCCAGAGGCCGCAGGCCCAGGAAGGGACGGCGTCCCGGCGGGCCGGGGAGACCGCGCCGCCCGGGCGCGTCCGCGAAGGGCGGTCCCGGCGCGAAGCTCTACTTCGGGGCCGCGGCGGCGCTCGCGGTGCTGGTAGTGATCGGGCTGGTCGCGGCCCTGGCGCTGAGCGGCGGCGGGGACGACGGCGGCGGGACGGCCGGCGACGCCCCGCGCAAGCCCGCCGGGAAGGCGGCGGGCAACGGCAGCTCGCCCGAGTCGTACTCCAGCTCGCCGTCGTCCTCCGCGTACGCGGGCATCGCGTCCCGGAAGGCCGACGCCAAGCCGCTGACGATCGGGGAGGCGTTCCCGTCGTCGGCGTCGAAGCTCTCGGTGGACGGCACGAAGCTCGCCCTGACGCTGCGGGCGAAGAGGCTGGACGGCGACTGCACGGCCGCGGTGTGGGGGCAGTCGGTGGCCGCGGACCTCGCGAACGGCGGCTGCACGCAGGCGGTGCGCGGAATCTACTCCGACATCCGGCACGGGTACGGGCTGGCCGTCGCGGTGTTCAACCTGGCGTCGTCGGCGGACGCCGACCGGTTCGTCGCGCTGCTGGACCACACGCTCGGCGGCGGGTTCGTGGTGCCGCTGCCGGCGGCCGCGCCGCTGGACCGGTTCGGGCAGGGCTTCGGGATGGCGCGGGGCCTGGCGATGGGGCACTACGCGGTGGTGTCGTGGGCGCAGTGCCTGGACGGCAAGGGCGACGCGTCGGACGGGAACCTGCTGTCGCTGCTGATCGAGGGCGGCAAGGCCCCGGCGGTGCTCGGCCGCGCCGCCGCCGCGTCCCACTGAGCGGACGCTCCCGCGTCCCAGCCTGTGAGGCCGCCGTGTCTCACTGAGCGGACACCGCCGCATCGCCCGCCCCACCCCGGGAAGGATCCGGATACCCGCGAGTGTTTCAGGCATGTTGCGTTCTTCGCCGGGTAAACATGGTTCGCCGGTGATGATCCTCACCAGGTCAGGGCGTTTTGCGACTTTCCGGAACCGGTAGCCTGGTCTAAACCACTCGGAGATGACGCGCAGCCGATCGCCCGGCGGAAGTTTCGCGATCTGGTCCAGTCGGGCATGATCCCGGCAGTGATGTAATGTCATCTCACCGCAGCAGGGCCAACGTCGTCCCGGACTGCACTGACACGAAGCAGTGACACACGACGACGACGGGAGGGTTGATGGCTGCTGCTGCCCTCACACCGGGCCGCCCCGGACCCCAGGGGCTGTACGACCCGGCGAACGAGCACGACGCCTGCGGCGTCGGCATGGTGGCCGACCTGCACGGCCGCAAGAGCCACGACATCGTCCAGAACGCCCTGACCGTCCTGAAGAACCTGGACCACCGCGGGGCCGTGGGCGCGGAGCCGGACGACGGAGACGGCGTCGGCATCCTCGTCCAGATCCCGGACGCGTTCTTCCGCGAGGAGTGCGGCTTCGCGCTGCCCGAGGCCGGCGCCTACGCGGCCGGCATCGCGTTCCTGCCCGCGGACGGCGAGGAGCGCGCCGCCGCGGTCGCGCACATCGAGACGCTGTGCGCCGAGGAGCACCTGACGGTGCTCGGCTGGCGGGAGCTCCCGCACGACCCCGCGTTCACCGGCCCGGCCGCCCGCCGGGTCATGCCCCACTTCGCCCAGCTGTTCGTGGCGCCCGCCGCCGGCGGCCCGCACGCGGGCAAGACCGGCCTGGAGCTGGACCGCGCCGTGTTCTGCATGCGCGAGCGCGCCGAGCAGGACGTCCGCGTCTACTTCCCGAGCCTGTCCAGCCGGACGATCGTCTACAAGGGGATGCTCACCACCCCGCAGCTGGAGCCGTTCTTCCCCGACCTGTCGGACCGCCGGTTCAGCAGCGCGATCGCGCTGGTGCACTCGCGGTTCTCGACGAACACGTTCCCGGCGTGGGAGCTCGCGCACCCGTACCGGTTCATCGCGCACAACGGCGAGATCAACACCGTCCGGGGCAACCGGAACTGGATGCGGGCCCGCGAGGCGCTGCTGAAGTCCGACCTGATCCCCGGCGACATCTCCCGGATCTTCCCGGTGATCGACATCGAGGCGTCCGACACCGCCTCGTTCGACGAGTGCCTGGAGCTGCTGCACCTCGGCGGCCGGTCGCTGCCGCACGCGGTGCTGATGATGATCCCGGAGGCGTGGGAGAACCACGCCGAGATGGACGCCGAGCGCCGCGCGTTCTACGAGTTCCACTCCACCCTGATGGAGGCGTGGGACGGCCCCGCCAGCGTCAGCTTCACCGACGGCACCGTCGTCGGCGCGGTGCTGGACCGCAACGGCCTGCGCCCCGGCCGCTACTGGGTGACCGACGACGGCCTGGTCGTGCTCGCCAGCGAGGCCGGCGTGCTCGACATCCCGGCGGACAAGGTGGTGCGCAAGGGCCGCCTCCAGCCCGGCAAGATCTTCCTGGTCGACACCGAGGCCGGGCGGATCGTCGAGGACGACGAGGTCAAGGCGGAGCTGGCCGCCGAGCACCCGTACGCGCAGTGGCTGCACGAGGGCCTGGTCCGGTTCGAGGAGCTGCCGCAGCGCGAGCGGGAGATCCCGACGCACGACACCCTCGTCAAGCGGCAGCAGACGTTCGGGTACACGCTCGAAGAGCAGCGGATCATCCTCGGCCCGATGGCCAGGACCGGCGCGGAGCCGATCGGGTCGATGGGCACCGACACCCCGATCGCGGTGCTCTCGGAGCGCCCGCGGCTGCTGTTCGACTACTTCAAGCAGCTGTTCGCGCAGGTCACGAACCCGCCGCTGGACGCGATCCGCGAGGAGCTCGTCACCTCGCTGCAGTCCACGCTCGGCCCGGAGGGCAACCTCCTGGAGCCCGGCCCGGACTCGTGCCGCCGGCTGGTGCTGCCCACCCCGATCCTGGACAACGACGAGCTCTCCAAGATCATCCACATCGACGACGAGGGCTCCCTGCCGCACCTGCAGGCCCACGTCGTGCACGGCCTGTACGAGGTCGCCGGTGGCGGCGAGGCCCTGGAGACCCGCCTCGAGGAGATCAACTCCGAGGTGAGCCGGGCCATCGAGGCCGGCGCGCGGATCATCGTGCTGTCCGACCGCGGCGCCGACTCCGCCCGCGCCGCGATCCCCGCGCTGCTGCTCACCGGCGCCGTCCACCACCACCTGATCCGGGAGAAGACCCGCACCAAGGTCGGCCTGGTGATCGAGACCGGCGAGGCCCGCGAGTGCCACCACATGGCGCTGCTCATCGGGTACGGCGCGTCCGCGATCAACCCGTACCTGGCGATCGAGACCGTCGAGGACATGGTCCGCGGCGGCGCCCTGCCGGGCGTCGAGCCCGACAAGGCGGTGCGGAACCTGGTCAAGGCGTACGGCAAGGGCGTCCTGAAGGTCATGTCGAAGATGGGCGTGTCCACGGTCGCGTCCTACACCGGCGCGCAGATCTTCGAGGCGATCGGCCTCGGCGAGCGCGTCGTGTCGCGCTGCTTCACCGGCACCACGTCCCGGCTCGGCGGCGTCGGCTTCGACGTGCTGGCCCGCGAGGTCGCCGAGCGGCACGCCCGCGCCTACCCGCCGGGCGGGAACGAGGCCGCGCACCGCACGCTGGAGGTCGGCGGCGAGTACCAGTGGCGCCGCGAGGGCGAGCCGCACCTGTTCAACCCGGACACGGTGTTCAAGCTGCAGCACGCCACCCGCACCCGCCGCTACGAGATCTTCAAGGAGTACACCTCCAAGGTCGACTCGCAGTCGCAGAAGCTGATGACCCTGCGCGGGCTGTTCAAGCTCAAGGAGGGCGCGCGGCCGCCGGTGCCGATCGAGGAGGTCGAGCCGGTATCGGAGATCGTCAAGCGGTTCTCCACCGGCGCGATGTCGTACGGCTCCATCTCCGCGGAGGCGCACGAGACCCTCGCGATCGCGATGAACCGGCTCGGCGGCAAGTCCAACACCGGCGAGGGCGGCGAGGACCCGGTCCGGTTCACCCCGGACGACAACGGCGACCTGCGCCGCAGCGCGATCAAGCAGGTCGCGTCCGGCCGGTTCGGCGTGACGTCGGAGTACCTCACCAACGCCGACGACATCCAGATCAAGATGGCGCAGGGCGCCAAGCCCGGCGAGGGCGGGCAGCTGCCCGGCCACAAGGTGTACCCGTGGATCGCCAAGACCCGGCACTCCACGCCCGGCGTCGGCCTCATCTCGCCGCCGCCGCACCACGACATCTACTCGATCGAGGACCTCGCCCAGCTCATCCACGACCTGAAGAACGCCAACCCGCAGGCGCGGGTGCACGTCAAGCTCGTCGCGGAGGTCGGGGTCGGCACGGTCGCGGCCGGGGTGTCCAAGGCGCACGCCGACGTGGTGCTGATCTCCGGGCACGACGGTGGCACCGGCGCGTCCCCGCTGACCTCGCTGAAGCACGCCGGCGCGCCCTGGGAGCTCGGCCTCGCCGAGACCCAGCAGACGCTGCTGCTGAACGGCCTGCGCGACCGGATCGTCGTGCAGACCGATGGGCAGATGAAGACCGGCCGCGACGTCGTCATCGCGGCGCTGCTCGGCGCCGAGGAGTACGGCTTCGCGACCGCGCCGCTGGTGGTGTCGGGCTGCATCATGATGCGGGTCTGCCACCTCGACACCTGCCCGGTCGGCGTCGCCACCCAGAACCCGGTGCTGCGCGAGCGGTTCTCCGGCAAGCCGGAGTTCGTGGTGAACTTCTTCGAGTTCATCGCCGAGGAGGTCCGCGAGTACCTCGCCGCGCTCGGGTTCCGGTCGCTGGACGAGGCGATCGGCCACGTCGACATGATCGACACCCGGGAGGCCGTCGAGCACTGGAAGGCGTCCGGGCTGGACCTCGCGCCGGTGCTGCACGCGCCCGAGACCCCGTACGGGGACGCGCCGCGCTGTGTCGGCGAGCAGGACCACGGGCTGGAGAAGGCGCTCGACAACACCCTCATCCAGCTCGCCGAGGGCGCCGTCGCGTTCGGCGACAAGGTCACCCTCGACCTGCCGATCCGCAACGTCAACCGGACCGTCGGCACCATGCTCGGCCACGAGGTGACCAAGAAGTGGGGCGGCGCCGGGCTGCCCGACGACACCATCGACGTCACCTTCACCGGCTCCGCCGGCAACTCGTTCGGCGCGTTCGTCCCGCGCGGCGTCACGCTGCGGCTGGTCGGCGACGCCAACGACTACGTCGGCAAGGGCCTGTCGGGCGGGCGGCTCACGCTGCGCCCGCCGGCGGACGCCGCGTTCGCCGCCGAAAAGCAGATCATCGGCGGCAACGTGATCCTGTACGGCGCCACCTCGGGCGAGCTGTTCGCCCGCGGCGTCGTCGGGGAGCGGTTCTGCGTCCGCAACTCCGGCGCGACCGCCGTCGTCGAGGGCGTCGGCGACCACGCCTGCGAGTACATGACCGGCGGCCGCGCCGTCATCCTCGGCCGCACCGGACGCAACATCGCGGCCGGAATGTCCGGCGGCATCGCCTACGTTCTGGACCTGGTGGCCGACCGCGTCAACCGCGAGATGGTCGACCTCGAACCCCTCGACGAGGGCGACGAGGCGTTCGTCAAGGACCTGGTCGGACGGCACCTCGCCGAGACCGGCTCGGCGGTCGCCGAGCGGCTGCTGGCGGACTGGGACGCCGCGGCGGCCCGCTTCACCAAGATCATGCCGCGTGACTACCGGCGCGTCCTGGAGGCGATGGCCGAGGCCGAGGCGCAGGGACGCGACGTCGACGAGGCCGTCATGGCCGCGGCACAGGGCTGAGAGAGGGGGATTCCCACATGGCTGACCCGAAGGGTTTCCTGACCGTCCAGCGGGAGCTCCCGAAGCGCCGCCCGGTGGACGTCCGGATCAAGAGCTGGTCGGAGGTCTACGAGAACTTCGGCGGCGACCGGCTGGAGAAGCAGGCGAGCCGCTGCATGGACTGCGGCATCCCGTTCTGCCACCAGGGCTGCCCGCTCGGCAACCTCATCCCCGAGTGGAACGACCTCGTCTACCGCAAGGACTGGCACGAGGCGGTCGAGCGGCTGCACGCCACCAACAACTTCCCGGAGTTCACCGGGAGGCTGTGCCCCGCCCCGTGCGAGAGCGCCTGCGTCCTCGGCATCAACCAGGACCCCGTCGCGATCAAGCGGGTCGAGGTCGAGATCATCGACCGGGCGTTCGCCGAGGGCTGGGTGCGGCCGCAGCCGCCCGCGGTGAAGACCGGCAGGAAGGTCGCGGTCGTCGGCTCCGGCCCGTCCGGGCTCGCCGCCGCCCAGCAGCTCACCCGCGCCGGCCACGACGTCACGGTGTACGAGCGCGCCGACCGCATCGGCGGGCTGCTGCGCTACGGCATCCCCGAGTTCAAGATGGAGAAGCGGCACCTCGACCGGCGCCTCGCCCAGATGCGCGCCGAGGGCACCTCCTTCAAGACCTCGGTGAACGTCGGCGTCGACATCACCGCGGACGAGCTGCGCGACCGCTACGACGCGGTCGTGCTCGCCGGCGGCGCCACCGTCTGGCGCGACCTGCCCATCCCCGGGCGGGAGCTCAAGGGCGTGTACCAGGCGATGGAGTACCTGCCGCCGTCCAACAAGGTGCAGGAGGGCGACTTCGAGAAGTCCCCGATCGACGCCGCGGGCAAGCACGTCGTCGTGATCGGCGGCGGCGACACCGGCGCCGACTGCATCGGCACCGCGATCCGGCAGGGCGCCGCGTCGGTGACCCAGCTGGAGATCATGCCGCGGCCGCCGGAGGAGCGCACCGGCGCCCAGCCGTGGCCGACGTACCCGATGCTGTTCAAGATGGAGAGCGCCCACGAGGAGCTCGCCGACCTGGGCGGCGACCGGCTGTACGCGGTGTCCACCACCGAGTTCGTCGGCGACGCGGACGGCAACGTCCAGGCGCTGCGGATCGTCGAGGTCGGCGGCCCCGACACCGGCTTCAAGCCGGTCGAGGGCACCGAGCGCGAGATCCCCGCGCAGCTCGTCACCCTCGCGATGGGCTTCCTCGGCCCGCAGCGCGAGGGCCTGCTGGAGCAGCTCGGCGTCGAGCTGGACCAGCGCGGCAACGTCGTCCGCGACCGCGACTACAAGACCTCCGTCGACGGGGTCTACGCGGCCGGCGACATGGGCCGCGGCCAGTCCCTGATCGTCTGGGCGATCGCCGAGGGACGCGCCGCCGCGCACGGGGTGGACCGGTTCCTCACCGGGCACACCGCCCTGCCCTACCCGATTCCGCCCACCGCGCGACCGATAGCCTGATCCGCGAACATTCGACCGCCGTGCCTCCGGTGTCCGCCGGGGGCGCGGCGGCGTCGCGCGTACGGGGGTTCCCATGCCGACCCGGCAGATCGAGGTCACCGACTGGCACCTGGAGCAGCTCGGCCCCGCCGACCTGCGGCCCGCGCGGGTGCCCGACGTCCCCGTCGCCATCGCCCGCGCCGAGCTGCCCAGCCCCGAGCTGAGCCGCTACCTGTACACCGCGGTCGGCGGCGACCACTACTGGACGGACCGGCTCGCCTGGACCTACGACCAGTGGCTCAACTGGCTGTCGCGGCCCGGCGTGGAGACCTGGGTCGCGCACGTCCGCGGCACCCCCGCCGGCTACGCCGAGCTCGACCCGCAGCCGGACGGCATCGTCGAGATCAGCTGCTTCGGGCTGCTGCCCGCCTTCACCGGCCAGGGCCTCGGCGGCCACCTGCTCAGCGTCGGCGCCGCCCGCGCCTGGGACCTCGCCACCCGCTGGCACGACCGCAAGCCCACCCGCCGCGTCCGGCTGACCACCGGCTCCAACGACCACCCCGCCGCGCTGAGGAACTACCAGGCCCGCGGGTTCCGCGTGTACGACGTCACCGTCGCCACCGGCACCTTCGACCACACCCCGCCCGGCCCCTGGCCCGGCGCCCGCTGACCGGGCGGCCCACGGCCGTCCAGGGCGGACCGTCGGACCCCCGCCCTACCATCGGAGGCATGGACACCGCGCTCCTGCGGCGGATGCGCCTCGCCAAGGACGCCATGGACCGCGACTGGGCCGAGCCGCTCGACGTCGCCGCCGTCGCCGCCCGCGCCGGGTACTCCCGCTACCACTTCGTCCGGCTGTTCAACGAGGCCTACGGCGAGACCCCGGGACGCTACCTGGCCCGCCGCCGCATCGAGCGCGCCCAGGAACTGCTGCGCACCGCGAACCTCACCGTCACCGAGATCTGCCTGCTCGTCGGGTTCACCAGCCTCGGCACCTTCTGCACCCGCTTCAAGGAGCAGACCGGCGTCACCCCCACCGAGTTCCGCCGCCGCGCCCGCGCCGGCGGCGGCACCGCGGTCCCCGGCTGCTTCGTGCTGCTGTGGGCCGGCGGCTTCCGCACGGACCGGCCGGTGCCCCGCTGACCGTCCCGGCCGCACGGCCGCAATTTTCGAGAAGCCCGGGGACGGGCCGCGACCCTAGCGTTGACCTCGGACGACGGCCCCGGAGAGCCCGGAGCCGCCACCGCCGAAGGGAACCACCGAACATGATCACCAAACTCGGGATCTCCACCGTCTGGGTCCTCGACCAGGAGTCCGCCAAGGAGTTCTTCACCGCCAAGCTCGGCCTCGAGGTGCGCGACGACACGACCCTCGGCGAGGGCGGCATGCGCTGGCTCACCGTCGGCCCCAAGGGCCAGCCCGACCTCAGGCTCGCGCTCATGGTCCCCGGCCCGCCGACGATGGACCCGGACTCCGCCGAGCAGATGAGGTCCCTGCTCGCCAAGGGCGTCCTCGGCGCCGGCGCCTTCACCACCGACGACTGCGAGGCCGCCTACGAGGAGCTGTCGGCCCGGGGCGTCACCTTCGTCCACAAGCCGGAGCGGCGCCCCTACGGCATCGAGGCCGTCTTCCGCGACGACTCCGGCAACTGGTTCAGCCTCACCCAGCCGTTCGACGAGCTCGACGAGACGGCGCCCTGGAACGACTGCGCCACCTGACCGACCCGGGCCCGGGTCAGAGATCCAGCGTCGCCGCCAGCTCCCGCAGCACCTCCACCAGGCGCTCCACGTCCGCCTTCGTGGTCCGCCAGTTCAACGGCGCCGGCCGGAACACCGTCATCCCGCGGTACCGGCTGGTGCCCGCATAGACGCGGCCGTCCCCGAGCAGCGCCTCGCCGAGCCTCGCGTTCAGCTCGTCCAGCCGTTCCTCGGGGACGCCCGCCGGCCGGTACCGGAAGCACACCACGCACAACCGCACCGGCGCCAGCAGCTCCAGGTCGGGCGCCGCCTCCACCAGCGCCCCCAGATGCGCGGCGACGTCCAGATGCCGCTCCACCATCGCCCGGTACCCGTCCCGCCCGTACGCCCGCAACGTCGCCCAGATCGGCAGCGCCCGCGCCCGCCGCGACGACTCCGGCCCCAGCATGTTGTAGTTGACCCGGTCGCCGTCCTCCTCCGGCAGGTACGCCGCGCCCCACGCCCCGAACGCCTCGCTCAGCATCCCCGGGTCCCGGACGAACGAGAACCCGCTCTCGTACGGCACGTTCAGCCACTTGTGACCGTCCGCCGTCACCGAGTCCGCCCGCTCCACGCCCCGCGCCAGGTGCGCCGTCCGCGGCGACAGCGCCGCGAACAGCCCGAACGCCCCGTCCACGTGCAGCCATGCCCCGTGCCGCTCCGCCAGGTCCGCCAGCTCGCCGACCGGGTCGGAGTCGCCGGCGTTCACCTCCCCGAGGTTCGCCACGACCACCGCCCGGCCGCCCGCCTCCGCCAGCGCCGCGTCCATCGCCGCCAGATCCACCCGGCCCGCGTCGTCGCGCGCGAACACCCGCAGCGTGTCCCGCCCGCAACCGAGGATCTGCAGCGCCTTGCGCGTGCTGACGTGCACCAGCCCGCTGCTGAACACCGGCATCGCCGGCAGCCCCGCCAGACCCTGCGACGCCGCGTCCACCCCGTGCCGGCCCGCCCACCACTGCCGCGCGCACGCCAGCCCCGTCACGTGCGCCAGCGTCGCGCTCGGCGTCAGCACCCCGCCGAACGACGCCGGCAGCCCGAACAACTCCTTCAGCCAGCGCAGCACCACCGTCTCCGCCCGCGCCGCCAGCGGCGACGTCAGCCACAGCCCCGCCGCCTGATCCAGCAGCGACGCCGTCCAGTCGCCCGCCATCGCCGCCGGCGTCGACCCGCCCACCACGAAATGGAAGAACCGCGGGCCGGACGAGTGCGTCGCCGCCCCCGTCCCCACCCGCACCAGCCGCTCGACCGCCGCCAGCGACCCGTCGCCGCGCTCCGGCAGCGGCCCGTCCAGCTCGTCCAGCAGGACGTCCATCGCCCGGTCGTGCACCGGACGCTCCGCCAGCCCGTCCAGGTACGGCCCGGCCGCCTCCGCGACCAGCCCCAGCGCGCCGGCCGCCATGTCACGTTCGTCCAGAGGATCGCTCATCGCCCCAGCAGACCACACGTTCCGGATCATGGAAATCGCGCCGGACATCCCAGAACAGCCCTCTTGTGAGGAAAGGGCCCGTCCGCTACGGTTCCGCCCGGCCCCACGCGGGACGCCAGGGGCCCGGTCGCCCACCGCTGGGGCGGCCGGGCCCGCCCCGTCCGTTTCCTCCAAGACCGGCCCACCGCACCGCCCTACGGTGAGCGCCATGAGAACGCCGCCCGCCACCGCCCTCGCCCGCGCCTGGGAGTTCATGCGGCTCAACGCCCGCGTCATCGACCGCCGCCGCTTCGCCCTGCACTTCCACGGCGCCCCCGCCGCGCCCCTCCTCGCCGCCCTCGTCGCCTACGAGAACCCCGACGGCGGCTACGGCCACGCCCTCGAACCCGACCTGCGCGGCGAGGCCAGCCAGCCCGTCCCCGCCCAGCACGCCCTCGACGTCCTCCACCAGGCCGGCGCCGACGACCACCCCGCCGTCGCCCGCATCGCCGCCCACCTCGCCGCCATCGCCACCCCCGACGGGGGAGTGCCGTTCGTCCTGCCCGCCGTCCGCGACGCCCCCCACGCCCCCTGGTGGCAGACCCCCGACGACCCGCCCGCCGCGATCAACCCCACCGCGACCCTCGCCGGGATGCTCCACCGCGCCGGATCCCGCCACCCCTGGCTCGCCACCGCCACCGCCTTCTGCTGGCGCCACCTCGACGACCCGCCCGCCGACCCCGGCCCCTACGACGTCCTCGCCCTGCTCACCTTCCTCGACCACGTCCCCGACCGCGCCCGCGCCGAGGCCGCCTTCACCCGCCTCCGCGACGCCTTCGCCGCCCACGCCCGCAGCGACCACCACGACGTCCTCGACTTCGCTCCCGCACCCGGCGGATTCGGGCACCGCCTCTTCGGCGACGCCGCCGTCGACGCCGCGCTCGACGCCCTCATCGACGCCCAGCACGAGGACGGCGGCTGGGACGTCCGCTTCCTCATCTGGACGCCCGCCACCCGCCCCGAATGGCGCGGGCACGTCACCGTCGAACGCCTCCGCACCCTCCACGCCTACAACCGCCTAAAACCCTGACAACCCCACGCACAACACACCCCCGCCACGCACGCGGGCCCGGCGCGCGGTGGCTATCTCGCTCGCAGCGCAGCCTGGCTTACAGCAGTGACCGGACGGGCTCGCCCGCCAGCGCCCGCACCTCGTTCGCGAGATGCGCCTGGTCGGCGTAGCCCGCCGCGTACGCCACGTCGGCGAGGGCCATCCCCGAACGCGCCAGCACCAGCGCCCGCTGGAACCGCAGTACCCGCTGCAACGTCTTCGGCCCGTACCCGAACACCGCCAGCGAACGCCGCCGCAACTGGCGCTCGCCCAGCCCCACCGCGTCCGCCACCTCCCGCACCGACCCGCCCGCGACCCCCGCCACCACCACAGGGACCAGCGGATCCACCGGCTCCGCCACCGCCGCCCGCGCCCGGACGCCCGCCACCAGCAGCGCGCGCCGCTCCTCCAGCGAGCCCGCCCCGGCCACCGCGTCCGCCAGCTCGTCCGCCGCACCACCCCACAGCTCCCGCAGCGGCACCCGCGCGTCCCGCACCGCGTCCGCCGGCGCCCCCAGCACCGGCGGCGCCGCCCCCGGCCCGAACCGCACCGCCGCCATCACCGACCCCGGACGCATCGCCGCCGGCATCGGGCCCGTGTCCGGCCCCGCCACCTGGATCCCGTCCGCCGACCAGATCACGTCCACGCACCCGTCCGGCACCACCCGCTGCACGAACGGCTCCGCGCCCGCCGGCAGCGCGGCCGTCCACGAGCACACCAGCCCCGCCCCGCGTTCGGGGACCTCCCGATAGCCCGTCGGATTCACCATTCCTGCATACCACTCGCCCGCCCGGGCAGGGGACCTCGGAGAACCGAAAGGGAGGTAACCCCACATGTCCACCGATCTCCAGGGCAAGACCATCGCCTTCCTCTGCGCCCCCGAGGGCACCGAGCAGGTCGAGCTCACCGAACCTTGGAAGGCCGTCGAGCAGGCCGGCGGCACCCCGCGCCTCGTCTCCACCCAGTCCGGCCGCCTCCAGGCCTTCGACCACCTCGACAAGGCCGACACCTTCCCCGTCGACACCACCGTCGACGTCTCCGACCACACCGAGTTCGACGGGCTCCTGCTGCCCGGCGGCGTCGCCAACCCCGACTTCCTGCGCACCCAGCCCAACGCCGTCGCGTTCGCCAAGGCGTTCTTCGACGCCGGCAAGCCCGTCGCCGTCATCTGCCACGGGCCGTGGACGCTCATCGAGGCCGACGTCGTCCGGGGACGCACCATGACGTCCTGGCCCAGCCTCCAGACCGACCTGCGCAACGCCGGGGCGACCTGGGTCGACGAGGAGGTCAAGATCTGCGAGGAGGGCCCCAACGTGCTCGTGAGCAGCCGCAAGCCGGACGACCTCAAGGCCTTCTGCCAGGCCGCCGTCGAGGCCTTCAAACGGTGAGCCGGCGGCCATGGTCTAGACCTCTGACCTAGACCATTCGGTGAACCTTGGGCGACCGCATCCTGCACGAATATCCGTACCAACGGGTAACTAAGTACGGTTGTGACGTGACCCGTCGAGCGAAGATAGTCAGCACCATCGGTCCCGCCTGCTCCAGCACGGAACAGATCCACGCCCTCGTCGAGGCCGGCATCGACGTCGCCCGGCTCAACATGAGCCACGGCGAGCACGCCGTCCACGAGGAGGTCTACCACCGGATCAGGGCGGCCGCCGACGCCACCGGACGCGGCGTCGGCATCCTCGCGGACCTGCAGGGCCCCAAGATCCGCATCGGGCGGTTCCCCGACGGCCCCGTCCGCCTCACGCTCGGCGACGAGTTCACCATCACCACCGAGGACGTCCCCGGCACCCGCCGCGAGGTCTCCACCACCTACCAGGGCCTGCCCGGCGACGTCGGCCCCGGCGACACCGTCCTCATCGACGACGGCCGCGTCGCCCTCGAGGTCACCGCCGTTGACGGCCCCCGCGTCCGCACGGTCGTCAAGGTCGGCGGCATGGTCTCCGACAACAAGGGCCTCAACCTGCCCGGCGTCCCCGTCTCCGTCCCCGCCCTCACCGAGAAGGACGAGACCGACCTGCGCTGGGCCCTGCGCCTCGGCGTCGACCTCGTCGCCCTCTCCTTCGTCCGCACCCCCGCCGACGCCGACATCTGCTACCAGATCATGGAGGAGGAGGGCGTCCGCGTCCCCCTCATCGGCAAGATCGAGAAGCCGCAGGCCGTCGAGCTCCTCCCCGAGATCGTCGCCGCCTTCGACGGCATCATGGTCGCCCGCGGCGACCTCGGCGTCGAGCTCCCCCTCGAGCAGGTCCCGATGGTCCAGAAGCGCGCCATCGAACTCTGCCGCGAGAAGGCCCGCCCGGTCATCGTCGCCACCCAGATGCTCGAGTCCATGATCTCCGCGCCGCGCCCCACCCGCGCCGAGACCTCCGACGTCGCCAACGCCGTCTTCGAGGGCGCCGACGCCGTCATGCTCTCCGGCGAGACCAGCGTCGGCCAGTACCCGATCGAGTCCGTCCGCACCATGAGCCGCATCGTGGAGACCGCCGAGCAGGCCACCCTGCACGCCACCCACACCCTGCAGCGCATGCCGGAGACCGTCGGCGGCGCCATCGCCCGCGCAGCCGCCGAGGTCGGCGCGATCGTCGGCGCGGAGGCCCTCGCCGCGTTCACCATGTCCGGCGAGACCGCCCGACGGCTGTCCCGCTACCGCTCGCCGATCCCGCTGCTGGCCTTCACCTCGGTGCCCGCCGTCCGGGGCCGCCTCGCGCACGTCTGGGGCGTCGAGACCTTCATCGTCCCGCAGGTCGACCACACCGACGCGATGTTCCGCCAGGTCGAGCAGGCCCTCCTCGAGCTCGGCCGCTGCCAGAAGGGCGACAAGGTCGTCGTCGTCGCGGGCTCGCCCCCCGGCACCCCCGGCTCCACCAACGCCCTCCAGGTCCTCAACATCGGCGAGAGCCACTGACCCGCGCGCCCGACCGGCCGCCGCCCCGCCAGGGCCGGCGCCCGGCCGGCCGCGCGCGGACCGCATCTTGATCACCGCCGGGTCTCATTTCCACGACGCTCCGGCCACCACGCCAACCCTCGGTACCTGGCCCCCACGAACTCATCGAGCCGAGCCACCGCCTCCCGTCTGGCCAATGCTCCGGCAGCCGTCCGAGTGGATCGGCCCCCGGACGAACTCCTCGGTGCGTTGATCCGTGATCTCTCGCTGCCACCCGGCCGGCTCGATCTTCCTTGTGTGCTTGCGCCCCCGCCCATGCTGTGGGAACAGCCTTTGGCCTGCCGGGCGATATGGCCATCACCCAGATGGCGCCGACGGAAACACCGCAGGCGCGGGCAACGGCGTGACCTGTCAGGCCCCTGCTGTTTCAGCCGCCAGGCTCGTCGGATGATCTCTTCGTCGAGCATGGCGGTACTGTCGCATCCGCCACTGACAGTTTCGATTCGACCTCACACAGTGATCTCTCGGTGAGTGCGGAGGCTGCGACGCGGTTCGTGCTGCCAAGTGTGAGCGGGCCTGTACGTGATCGAGTCTTTGGGTGGAATGACGCCAAGTGTCACCGGGCGCAAATCGTCACAAGCCTGCATTAATGCTGCCGTGCCGTGCGGCTTGCCATAGGGCTCGCCGGCCTGAGGGACGGCGGGCCGCCGCGGCCGAGTGGCATCTGGAAGGGGCGCGTAGGCGTCCTCAGGGGCTCAGGGCGTCGCCTTGGGGCAAGTGCTGTCAGGCTTGGCCGTTATGGAAGAAGTGCCCCGAGTGGGATTCGAACCCACACTTGATGTGGTTTGAGCACATTGCCTCTGCCATTGGGCTATCGGGGCATTTGTCCGCTTTGCTTGCGGACCTCCCCCATGCAGGCCAGGGGAGGGGTGACGGGGACCAGGGTAGCGGGTTTCGGTAGGGTCGGGGGCGTGGAGAGCGCTCGGCGAGTTGTGATCGCGGAAGACGAGGCCCTGATCCGGCTGGACCTGAAGGAGATGCTGCAGGAGGACGGCTACGAGGTCGTGGGCGAGGCCGGGGACGGGGAGACCGCCGTCCGGCTGGCCGGCGAGCTCAAGCCCGACCTGGTGATCCTGGACGTGAAGATGCCCGTCCTGGACGGCATCTCCGCGGCGGAGCGGATCTCGGCGGACCGGATCGCGCCGGTCGTGATCCTGACGGCGTTCTCCCAGCGCGAGCTCGTCCAGCGGGCGACGGAGGCCGGCGCGATGGCCTACCTCGTCAAGCCGTTCGCCAAGACCGACCTGACGCCCGCCATCGAGATGGCGGTGAGCCGGTACACCGAGCTGCGGGCGCTGGAGGCGGAGGTCGTCGGGCTGCAGGAGCGGCTGGAGACCCGCAAGGTGGTGGACCGGGCGAAGGGGCTGCTGCAGGAGGCGCACGGCTGGTCGGAGCCCGAGGCGTTCCGGTGGATCCAGAAGACCTCGATGGACCGCAGGCTCACCATGAGGGCCGTCGCGGAGGCCGTGGTGGCGGGCGCCACCGGCACGTCGGGCGGCGGCGCCGGCGGCGGTGCGAACGGCGAGGGCGAGCCGTCCGCGGGCTGACTTCCTGCCCTGTCACCCCGCGCGTTGTCAAGATCCAAACCGCTGGTCCCGGACCGGCCATGCTCGGCACGCTCCGTAATCGTCCCTGGCAAAACGGGGGAACCGATGGGCACAGGGGCGTAACGAAGCAATAACCCTTCGATCCGGGGGTGCTGTTCTGGGTCGGGTCGACGGTGTACGACATAGCTGGTCCCCGAGTGACCGATATCTCCTCCCGGGAGCGGTCGGCGTCGGGGCATGACTCGTACCCGATCCGGTGCGGATCCGGATGTGAAAGGTTGGGCACCTTGCGGCGCAACAGGATGAGGGTGACCGGCGCGATCGCGCTGGGAGCGGCGATGGCGCTGGGCGCCGCCGCGTGCGGCTCGGGAGACAGCGGCGGGGGCAAGGATCTGACGATCGCCTACATCGGTGTCCAGACCGGCGACAACTCCCCTGAGCTCGGGATCAACATCTCCAACGGGGTGAAGCTGGCGATCGACCAGTACAACGCCACGAACCCCAAGAAGAAGGTCAAGTTCAAGATCTACGACACCAAGGGCGACCCGGCCGTCGCGCCCGGCCAGGTGCAGAAGGCGATCGACGACGACGTCACCGCGGTCGTCGGCCCGGTGTTCTCCGGCGAGTCCAAGGCCACGGTCCCGAGCCTGGAGGAGGCGGAGATCCCGAACATCTCCCCCTCGGCCACCTCCACCGCGCTGGGCAAGAACGGCTGGAAGTTCTGGCACCGGCTGATCTCCAACGACGACGCGCAGGGCCAGGTGGACGGCGACTTCATCGTCAAGACGCTGGGCGCCAAGAAGGTCTTCGTCATCGACGACAACCAGGAGTACAGCGTCGGCCTGGCCGACAAGGTGTTCTCCGCGGTGCAGACGGCGGGCGTGACCCCGCAGCGCGACAAGATCGACCCGAAGGCGACCGACTACTCCAGCACCGTCAACAAGGTGAAGGCGGCCAAGCCGGACGCGATCTTCTTCGGCGGCTACTACAACGGCGGCGACAAGCTGCTCAAGCAGCTGCGCGACGGCGGCGTGACCGCCAAGTTCGTCTCCGACGACGGCGCGCTCGACCAGAAGCTGATCGACGGCGCCGGCGCCAAGCAGGCGGAGGGTGCGCTGGTCTCGTGCGCCTGCCAGTCGATCAACCCGACGGCGGACAACCCGGCGGTCGCGAAGTTCATCAACGACTACAAGACCGCGTTCCACAAGGACCAGGGCACGTACTCGGCCGAGGGCTACGACGCCACGAACGCGATCCTGGACGCCTTCAAGGCGGGCAAGACCACGACGAAGGACGTCAACGACTACCTCAAGACCGTCAACTTCCAGGGCGTGTCGAAGCCGGTCAAGTTCGAGGCGAACGGCGAGATCCAGGTCAAGACGATCTACATGTTCCAGGTGGTGGACGGGAAGCTGAAGTTCCTCGGCGACGCCTCCAAGGTGAAGCCCGAGTGAGCTAGGCCCGCCACGACGCAGGATCGACGCCGGTCCTCCGGCGCGGGGCGGGAGCGCCACAGCGCTCCCGCCCCCTCTTTCTTGAGGAACCCTCTGTGCTCCACGACTTCACATCCCAGTTCTGGGCGAACACGGTCGACGGGCTGACCGTCGGTTCGATCTACGCGCTGGTCGCGCTCGGCTACACGATGGTCTACGGCGTGCTCCGGCTCATCAACTTCGCCCACTCCGAAATCTTCATGATCGGCACGTTCGGCGGGCTGACCCTGATCCAGGTGGTCGGCTTCGACAACGGCCCCTACACCGGCATCGCCCTGGTGGGCGTGCTGCTGGCGTGCCTGGTGGCGTCGATGGTCGCCTCGGGCGGGGCGGCGCTGCTGCTGGAGCTGGTCGCCTACCGGCCGCTGCGCCGCAAGGGGGCGTCGCGGCTGGCGGCGCTGATCTCGGCGATCGGCGCGTCGCTGTTCCTGCAGGAGCTGTTCGCGACGACGGTGATCCCGCACTTCTTCGGGCACGGCGGCGGCCGCGACCCGATCCACGTGCCGGACCTGCTGAAGAAGGAGACGCTGTTCTCGATCGGGTCCGGGGACGTCCGCAACGACAAGCTGCTGATCTTCGTGGCGGCGATCGTGATGATGGTCGTCCTGGACCGGTTCGTGAACGCCTCCAAGCTCGGCCGCGGCATCCGGGCCACGGCGCAGGACCCCGAGACGGCGGTGCTGCTCGGGGTGAACATCGACCGGGTCGTCGTCGTGACGTTCGTGGTCGGCGGCCTGATGGCGGGCGCGGCGGGCTTCTTCTTCGCGCTGCTGTACCAGCAGACGATGTTCAACATCGGGTTCATCCTCGGCATCAAGGCGTTCACGGCCGCGGTGCTCGGCGGCATCGGCAACCTGCGCGGCGCGCTCGTCGGCGGGTTCACGCTGGGGCTGATCGAGAACTACGGCGGTTCCATCTTCGGCTCCGAGTGGAAGGACGTCATCGCGTTCACGCTTCTCGTGGTCATCCTCCTGTTCCGTCCCACCGGCATCCTCGGTGAGTCCCTCCAGCAGGCGCGCGCATGAGCGACAACACGAACAAGACAGCGAACTCGGCGGGGTGGCGCGGCGCGCTCTCCGGGCCTCTGGAGGCCGTCCGCACGCATTGGGACCGGGCGCCGGGCTGGGAGCGGTGGGCGGTCTACGTCCTGCTGATCGTCGGCGCGCTCTTCCTGCCGTACGAGGGTCTGGCGCCGGTGATGTCGCCGGAGTCGGCGTGGTCCACGATCCTGTTCTATCCGATCGGGATCTACGTGCTGCTCGCGCTGGGCCTGAACGTGGTGATCGGGTACGCCGGCATGCTCGACCTCGGGTACGTGGCGTTCTGGGCGATCGGCGCGTACACGATGGCGACGATGGCGGTGAAGCACGGGATCGGGTTCTGGCCGCTGCTGCCCTGCGGGATCGTGCTGGCGGCGGTGTCCGGGGTGATCCTGGGCGCTCCGACGCTGCGGTTGCGCGGCGACTACCTGGCGATCGTGACGCTGGGCTTCGGGGAGATCGTCCGGAAGGTCGCGGAGAACACGAACTGGCTGGGCGGCACGCGCGGGATCAACAACATCCCGCACCCGCCGAGCCACGAGGGCGTGTGGTTCGCCGGGGTGGACCTGTTCACGTACAAGATCAGGGACGCGCGGCCGTACTACTACCTGCTGGTCGCGGTGATCGTGCTGGTGGTGATCTTCTCGAAGCGGCTGGAGGCCAGCCGGATCGGGCGGTCCTGGACGGCGATCCGGGAGGACGAGGACGCCGCCGAGATCATGGGCGTCCCGACGTTCAAGTTCAAGCTGCTGTCGTTCGCGACGGGCGCGGCGATCGGCGGGGCGGCGGGCGTGGTGTTCGCGGCGAAGACGAGCTACGTCGCGCCGGCGAACTTCCCGTTCCTGCTGTCGGCGACGATCCTGGCCGCGGTGGTGCTGGGCGGCGCGGGCAACATCCCGGGCGTGATCGTGGGGGCGTTCCTGGTGGCGTGGCTGCCGGAGCGGTTCCGCGGGCTGGCCGACTACCGCGACCTGGCGTTCGGCGCGATCCTGGTGGCGATGATGATCTTCCGTCCGGAGGGGCTGATCCCGTCGAGGCAGCGCAAGGCCGAGATGGCCGAGGGCGGCGGAGGGATGGGCCATATGGGCGCGGAGATCGACACGTCCGGCTCGGAGGCCGAGGTGGGGAGCAGATGAGCGAGGTTTCCGGCGCCGCGGGCGGCAAGACCGGCGGCGCCCTGCTCGAGCTGTCGCAGGTGACGATGCGCTTCGGCGGCGTCGTCGCGCTGAACGCGGTCGACCTGACGGTCCGCGAGGGCGAGATCTTCGCGCTGATCGGGCCGAACGGCGCGGGCAAGACGACGGTGTTCAACACGGTGACCGGGGTGTACCGGCCGACGTCGGGGGAGATCAGGTTCGCGGGCGGCCGGCTGAACGGCCTGAAGCGGTACCAGGTCACCAAGCGCGGCGTCGCGCGGACGTTCCAGAACATCCGGCTGTTCCCGAACATGACGGCGGAGCAGAACGTGCAGGTGGGCGCGGACGCGCACCACAACGCGGGGCTGGTCAGCGTGACGTTCGGGCTGCCGCGGCACCGGCGGGCCGAGCGCGAGGGCAAGGCGCTGGCGCGGGAGCTGCTGGACTTCGTCGGGGTGTCGCACCGCACGCACGACATGGCGAAGAACCTGCCGTACGGCGACCAGCGGCGGCTGGAGATCGCGCGGGCGCTGGCGACGGACCCGAAGCTGCTGCTGCTGGACGAGCCGGCCGCGGGGATGAACCCGGCGGAGAAGAACTCGCTGATGGAGCTGATCCGCAGGATCCGCGACAACGGCCGGACGGTGCTGCTCATCGAGCACGACATGGGCCTGGTGATGGGGATCAGCGACCGCGTCGCGGTGCTGGACTTCGGACAGAAGATCGCCGACGGGCTGCCCGCCGAGGTGCAGAACGACCCGAAGGTGATCGAGGCGTACCTGGGGGCTCCGGCCGATGCTTCTTGAACTGAAGGACGTGCACGTCCACTACGGCAAGATCGAGGCGCTGAAGGGCGTGTCGCTGCAGGTGGACGAGGGCGAGATCGTCTCGCTGATCGGCGGCAACGGCGCGGGGAAGACCACCACGCTGAAGACGATCTCGGGGCTGCGGTCCTGCTCGTCGGGGTCGGTGTTCTTCGAGGGCGCCGACATCGGGTCGATGCCGGGGCACAAGCGGGTGCTCGCGGGGATCGGGCAGGCGCCGGAGGGCCGGGGGATCTTCCCGGGCATGTCGGTGCACGAGAACCTGCTGATGGGCGCGTACGCCCGCAAGGACGACCACTCCAAGGAGCTGGCGGAGGCGTACGAGCTGTTCCCGCGGCTGGCGGAGCGGCGGTCGCAGGCGGCGGGCACGATGTCGGGCGGCGAGCAGCAGATGCTGGCGATCGGCCGGGCGCTGCTGTCGAAGCCGAAGGTGCTGCTGCTGGACGAGCCGTCGATGGGCCTGGCGCCGATGCTGGTGCAGCAGATCTTCTCGATCATCGAGGAGATCAACCGGCGCGGGACGACGATCCTGCTGGTGGAGCAGAACGCGCAGCAGGCGCTGCGGCTGGCGCACCGGGCGTACGTGCTGGAGACGGGCCGGATCGTGCGGTCGGCTCCTGCGTCGGAGCTGCTGGACGACCCGCAGGTGCGGGCGGCCTACCTGGGCGGCGACGTCGGCGGCGGCGACGCGTCGGACGCGTCCGGCGCGTCCGGCGCGGCGGCTGGCGAGGCCGGGAAGGTCGCGCTCGGCAAGACCGCGCCGGAGACCGGGAAGGCGGACGGCGAGGACGCACCCGACGCCGGGTAGCAACCCGGCACATATTCACCGCGACCCCGGGGCGGGGCCGCCGTTCACCGCAACGGCAGCTCCGCCCCGGGGTCGTGCTGTAGCGGGACGCCGAGCTCGTCGGTGGGGTCGGAGTAGAGCCGCAGCGCCCTGATCTGCGCGTCCTTCGGGATGTCGTACATCAGGTCGAACTCGAGGCGGTCGTGGGAGCCGAGCTCGATGTCGGTGGGCTGCCGCTTGACCCGCATCGCGTTGACGTCGGGCGGGTAGGCGCCGCGCGAGGTGACGAGCAGCTGCCGGTCGAGGTCGATCTTGTGGAAGGTCGCGTAGCGGTTCTCGGCGAGCATCCGGACGCGGGCGAAGCCGCCGAGGCGGGACGGCAGGTCGGCGTGGCTGCCGGTGATGGTGGTGAGCCCGGAGCTGAGGCCGATCGCGGCGAACGCGACCTGCCCGTCGGTCACCTCGCGGTAGGGGAGGGGACGCTCGCCGTCGCGGACGTGCCGGGCGGGGACGCGGTAGTGGCTCTCGTCGTTGCCGCCGCACGCGGACGCCAGCGGGATCAGCAGGGCGAGGGCCAGGAGGGCCGAGCGCCGTCGCGCCGTGCGGGGGCGTCCTGCCGGAAGGGGCCGCATGATCGGCACCGTAGGACGGCGTCTCCGGCGTCCGCCAGATCGCGGGGCGTCCTGGGACCGTCCCGTGATCTGCGTCCGGGCCCCGGGACGTGCCGGGCCTGGGATCACCTTTGGGGCCGTACGGCCCTCGCGGGCGCGTGCGTTGTCTACTCGGTGATCCCAGGCCGTTCCGATCCACGCTACAGACCCCGGCCGGTCCATCGCAAAGAAAGCCGCGGATCGGGCGCGCGGCGGGACGGCGTCTCACGAGGCCGGACGCCCCCGCGCGCCCCCGGCGGACCGCGCCTGCGGGTCAGGTCGCGGGCGCGTCGCGGAGCATGCAGGTGAGGCGGGCCGTGCACACCCGGCGGTCCTGCTCGTCGGTGATGACGATGTCGTAGGTGGCGAGCGTCCGGCCGCCGTGGGCGCGGGTGGCGACGCCGGTGACGTACCCGTCGGTCGCGGACCGGTGGTGCGTGGCGTTGATCTCGATGCCGACGGCGATGCGGCCCGGCCCGGCGTGCATCGCCGACCCGGCGGACCCGAGCGTCTCGGCCAGCACGCAGGACGCGCCGCCGTGCAGCAGCCCGTACGGCTGGGTGTTGCCCTTGACCGGCATGCGGCCGACGACGCGTTCCGCGGACACCTCCAGGTACTCCACGCCCATCGCCTTGGCCAGGTCGCCGCGGGACTCGATCCCCTCCCCGGAAAGGATCTTCGCGGCCAGGTCGTCCCGGCTCAGGCCGTCGGTGTCGCTCACTTACGCCTCCACAAAACTGTCGTACGCGCAGACTAGAGTCCTGGTGTGGCGAACGAACCAGCGACCCCTGACAAGCGTGACCGGCTCCTCCTGCTCGACGGGCATTCCCTGGCCTACCGCGCGTTCTTCGCGCTGCCGGTGGAGAACTTCTCCACCACCGACGGGCAGCCGACGAACGCGGTGTACGGCTTCACCTCGATGCTCATCAACGTCCTGCGCGACGAGCAGCCCACCCACATCGCGGTGGCGTTCGACCGCAGCGAGCCGACCTTCCGGCACGAGCAGTACGTGGAGTACAAGGCGGGGCGGCAGAAGACGCCCGACGAGTTCCGCAGCCAGGTCAGCCTGATCTTCGAGGTGCTGGACGCGCTGCGCATCCCGCGGATGTCGGTCGCGGGGTTCGAGGCCGACGACATTATCGCCACGCTGTCGGTGCAGGCCACCGAGGCCGGCCTCGACACCCTGATCGTCACCGGCGACCGGGACGCGTTCCAGCTCGTCAACGAGCACGTCACGATCCTGTACCCGGTCAAGGGCGTCTCGGAGCTCGCCCGGATGGACCCGGCCGCCGTCGAGGCCAAGTACGGGGTGCCGCCCGAGCGGTACCGCGAGCTCGCCGCGCTGGTCGGGGAGAGCAGCGACAACCTGCCGGGCGTGCCCGGCGTCGGCCCGAAGACCGCCGCCAAGTGGCTGGTCAAGTACGGCGACCTCGACACCCTCGTCGCGAAGGTCGACGAGATCAAGGGCAAGGCCGGCGACAACCTGCGCGAGCACCTGGCCGGGGTGCTGCGCAACCAGCAGATCAACAAGCTCGACACCAGCGTCGGGCTGGAGCTGACGCCGCCGCAGCTGACGATGGGCCAGTGGGACCGCGACGAGATCCACACCCTGTTCGACTCGCTGCAGTTCCGGGTGCTGCGCGAGCGGCTGTACTCCTCGCTGTCGGCGGCGGAGCCGGAGGCCGACGAGGGCTTCGAGGTGCAGGTGGACGCGCTGGAGCCGGGCGCGCTCGGCGCCTGGCTGGACGCCAACGGCGGCACCCGGCTCGGCGTCGCCGTCACCGGCTCGTGGGGCCGCGGCACCGGCGAGATCACCGCGCTCGCGCTGGCGTCCAAGGACGGGCCCGCCGTCCACCTCGACCCGGCGGAGCTGATCGAGGACGACGAGCGCGCGCTCGCCGCGTTCCTCGCCGACCCGTCCCGCCCGAAGGCGGTCCACGAGGCGAAGGGCCCGATGCTGGCGCTCGCCGCGCGCGGCATGCGGCTCGACGGCGTCACCAGCGACACCGCGCTGGCCGCCTACCTGGCGCTGCCGGGGCAGCGCACGTTCGACCTCGCCGACCTCGTCCTGCGCTACCTGCACCGGGAGTTGCGCAGCGAGACCGAGGACTCCGGGCAGCTCACCCTGGACGGCTCCGGTGAGGAGGAGGCCGCCGAGGCCCTCGCCGTCCGCGCGCGCGCCGTCACCGAGCTGGCCGACGTCCTCGACAAGGACCTGGAAAAGCGCGGCGCGACGCGGCTCCTGCACGAGGTGGAGCTGCCGCTCGTCGGCGTGCTGGCCGACATGGAGCGCGCGGGCATCGCCGTCGACGCCGACCACCTCGCCGGCCTGTCGGCGTCGCTCGGCGGGCAGGTGAAGGAGCAGGAGCAGCAGGCCCACGCCGCCGTCGGGCACGAGTTCAACCTCGGCTCGCCCAAGCAGGTGCAGCAGGTGCTGTTCGACGAGCTGAACCTGCCGAAGACCAAGCGCACCAAGACCGGCTACACCACCGACTCCGAGGCCCTCACCACCCTCCTGGAGAAGGACGGCCACCCGGTGCTGGAGCACATCCTGCGCTGGCGCGAGGTCGCCAAGCTCAAGAGCATCGTCGACTCGCTCATCCCGATGGCCGACGACGCGGGCCGCATCCACACGACGTTCAACCAGATGATCGCGGCGACCGGGCGGCTGTCGTCCACCGACCCGAACCTGCAGAACATCCCGATCCGCACCGCCGAGGGCCGGCAGATCCGCGAGGCGTTCGTCGTCGGCGGCGGCTACGAGTCGCTCCTCACCGCCGACTACTCGCAGATCGAGCTGCGGATCATGGCGCACCTGTCGGAGGACGAGGCGCTGCTGGAGGCGTTCGGCACCGGCGCCGACTTCCACACCATCACCGCGTCCCGCGTGTTCGGGCTGCCGCCCGAGCAGATCGACTCCGAGCTGCGCGCCCGCATCAAGGCCATGAACTACGGGCTCGCCTACGGCCTGTCGGCGTACGGCCTCTCCCAGCAGCTGCGGATCTCCCCGGACGAGGCGCGCGGCCTGATGGAGGAGTACTTCCAGCAGTTCGGCGGCGTCCGCGACTACCTGCGCGACATCGTCGCCAAGGCCCGCCAGGACGGCTACACCGAGACGATCCTCGGCCGCCGCCGCTACCTGCCCGACCTGAACTCCGACAACCGGCAGCGCCGCGAGATGGCCGAGCGGATGGCGCTGAACGCCCCCATCCAGGGCTCCGCCGCCGACATCATCAAGGTCGCGAGCCTGAACGTCGACCGCGCCCTGCGCGAGGCCGGCCTGACGTCCCGGATGCTGCTCCAGGTCCACGACGAGCTGGTGTTCGAGGTCGCCGCCGGCGAGCTCGACGAGCTCACCTCGCTCGTCCGCGACCAGATGGCCGGCGCCTACGCCCTCCGCGCCCCCCTCAGCGTCTCCATGGGAACCGGCCGCACCTGGCAGGACGCGGCGCACTAACTCAACCACGGCCCAAGGGGGCTTGCCTGGCGGCTCGCCCCTTGACCGTGCTTGGGCGAGCGCGAACTCGCTTCGCGAGCTTCCCGGTGGGGCTCGCCTCCGGCGTCGCCCCACCGGTCAGATAACGCGCTCGCGTGCGGGCTGAGCGCAGCGGCCAAGGCCGGCTCGTCCGGTTCGGGTGCCCCGCGTCCTTTTGGGCGCGGGGCATTTTTTCATGGGCGCCGTCGGGGGCGCGCGGGCGGGGTGTCCGGGTTTACCGGGGGGTTTCGTACTTGGTGCGATCCGGGGCGGCGGTGGAGGGGTCTGTGGAGATCATTCGGGTACGCCGGTGGGTGTCCGTTGATGTCCGGGGGGTCGTACGCTGTCCCCCTGGTCCTGTTCGGGTCTACCGGCGGGGGAAACGTGCCTCTCCTTCACAAGATCGCTGGAGTTGTGGTCGTCTGCGCCGTGATCCTGGGGCTGACGTTGCCAGGGGAGCGGCGCGCGCGCGACAAGGACGCCACGGCGGCGCGGGCCGGCGCCAGTGCGCGGGCCGCGAGCGAGGACCGGCCGGCCGGGGCGGCGACGCCCGCCGGGCCGCCGGCGCCCGGCCAGGCCGCGGCGTCCCCGAGCGGGCCGGCGAGCCCGCCGGCGCCCGCGCGGCTCGCGGCGGCGACGCCCGCGGCGGCGCAGGTGAAGGCCGACGAGCTGGGCCAGATCCCGGTGATCATGTACCACCGGATCATGGTCAAGCCGCAGCAGTCGCTGGACCGCTCGACCAAGGAGCTGCACGACGAGCTGACACGGCTCGCCAAGGACGGCTACGTGCCGATCACCGCGGCCGACTTCGTCAAGGGATGGATCAACGTCCCCGCCGGCAAGCACCCCGTCGTGCTCACCTTCGACGACAGCACCCCGGGGCACTTCGGCCTCGACGCGCAGGGCAACCCGAAGCCCGACACGGCGGTGGGCGTCATCGAGCAGGTGGCGCGGGAGAACCCCGGGTTCCGGCCGGTCGCGACGTTCTACCTGAACAAGGACCTGTTCGGGATGACCGGCCTGCAGGCCGCCGCGGGCCTGAAGTGGCTCACCCAGCACGGGTACGAGATCGCCAACCACACCATGTCGCACCCCGACCTGTCGCACCTGTCGAAGGACCAGGTGTACAAGGAGATCGGCGGCATGGAGGACGAGATCGTCAAGATGACCGGGACGCACACGACGACGTTCGCGTATCCCTTCGGCGTCGCCCCGCACAAGCCGGAGTGGGCGGAGAAGAAGGACGGCTCGTACGCGTTCCAGGGGATCTTCCTGGCGGGGTGGCGGCCGTCGGTGTCGCCGTTCGACGGGAAGTTCGACCGGTGGGCGATCGACCGGGTGCGGTCCGAGGGCAAGATCAAAGAGGACGACTGCAAGCAGTTCTGCTCGACCGCCTGGCTCGACTATCTGGACAAGCACCCCGATGAGCGGTACACATCTGACGGGGACCCGAACACGGTGACGTTTCCCAATATGCTCGAGGACCGGCTGGGCAAGCCGTACCGGGCCTGGGCGCGGGTCTACTGATGCGCGCCGGCCGGCGGCGCCCGCACCGGATTGACCAGGCGCGCCGCGTCCCATATTCTGATCGCTGCGCTGTGGGCCTGCGCGCGCTTCGGACGGAGCAGGCTCGCGCTCGGTCAGGTCGGCGACATCGGTTCGGTTCACTGACGCGGTCAGCACCGCGTTCCTTCCGGTTCTCGGCAGGGCGGACGGCCCTCCGCGCACAACCCATAACGACTTCCATGTCCGTACCGGAGCCAGCCGACACATGACGAGCAGCACCGAGGCCACCTCGACCACCCCGCAGGTAGCGGTCAACGACATCGGGTCCGAGGAAGCCTTCCTCGCGGCGATCGACGAGACCATCAAGTACTTCAACGACGGCGACATTGTCGAGGGCACTGTCGTCAAGGTCGATCGTGACGAGGTCCTCCTCGACATCGGCTACAAGACCGAGGGCGTCATCCCCTCGCGTGAGCTGTCCATCAAGCACGACGTCGACCCCAACGAGGTCGTCGCCGTGGGCGACCACGTCGAGGCCCTCGTCCTCCAGAAGGAGGACAAGGAAGGCCGTCTGATCCTGTCCAAGAAGCGCGCCCAGTACGAGCGCGCCTGGGGCACGATCGAGAAGATCAAGGACGAGGACGGCATCGTCACCGGCACCGTCATCGAGGTCGTCAAGGGCGGTCTCATCCTCGACATCGGCCTGCGCGGCTTCCTGCCCGCGTCGCTGGTCGAGATGCGCCGCGTCCGCGACCTGCAGCCCTACGTCGGCCGCGAGCTCGAGGCGAAGATCATCGAGCTGGACAAGAACCGCAACAACGTGGTCCTGTCCCGCCGCGCCTGGCTGGAGCAGACGCAGAGCGAGGTCCGCCAGACCTTCCTCAACACCCTGCAGAAGGGCCAGGTCCGCAAGGGCGTCGTCTCCTCGATCGTCAACTTCGGCGCGTTCGTCGACCTCGGCGGCGTCGACGGCCTGGTGCACGTCTCCGAGCTGTCCTGGAAGCACATCGACCACCCCTCCGAGGTCGTCGAGGTCGGCCAGGAGGTCACGGTCGAGGTCCTGGACGTCGACATGGAGCGCGAGCGCGTCTCCCTGTCGCTCAAGGCGACCCAGGAAGACCCGTGGCAGCAGTTCGCCCGCACCCACCAGATCGGGCAGGTCGTGCCGGGCCGCGTCACCAAGCTGGTGCCGTTCGGCGCGTTCGTCCGCGTCGAGGAGGGCATCGAGGGCCTGGTGCACATCTCCGAGCTGGCCGAGCGGCACGTGGAGATCCCCGAGCAGGTCGTCCAGGTCGGCGACGAGATCTTCGTGAAGATCATCGACATCGACCTCGACCGGCGCCGGATCAGCCTGTCGCTCAAGCAGGCCAACGAGGGCGCCGCGGGGATCGAGGAAGAGGACTTCGACCCGACCCTGTACGGCATGCCGGCGGAGTACGACGAGCAGGGCAACTACAAGTACCCCGAGGGCTTCGACGCCGAGACGGGCGAGTGGCTGCCGGGCTTCGACGAGCAGCGCGAGACCTGGGAGCGGCAGTACGCCGAGGCCCGCGCCCGCTTCGACGCCCACCGCAAGCAGATCGAGGAGGCCCGCAAGGCCGAGGCGGAGGCCGAGACCGGCCCCGTCGCCGGCGGCGGCGGCGAGACCTCCTACTCCGGCGGCGGGGAGAGCGAGTCGGGCGGTGGCGCGCTGGCCACCGACGAGGCGCTCGCCGCGCTGCGGGAGAAGCTGTCCGGCGGCCAGTGATCCGTCACTGACCCCGCACTGACGGGCGGCGGCCGGCGGGCCGCCACGACGACGGCCGGAGCGCGATCCTCGGATCGCCACCCGCCGTCGCCGAATCCGCCCCCGGGCCGG